>DASZPR010000221.1:0-8226 GCA_035550235.1 Verrucomicrobiia bacterium
GGAAGGAACGCCGTCTTCCATCAAACGTCACACCGGAAAAATCCAACCTCAAGGACAAGCTGGAACGCGAACGCATCGCGCGAATCTTTCAACACGGATTAGATTCCGTCGTCGGCTACTCGTTGCCGATCAAGCGCGTCGCTGGCGGCTGGATTTCCGGCAAATGGTTTTTACGCGATGATGACACGCTCTGGCTCATTCCTGGTGATTCGGCGATGGGATTGCGCCTGCCGCTGGATTCCATTCCGTGGGTTGCGGAAAAAGATTTTCCGTGGATTCGGCAACAAGACCCGTCGACGCCGGACCTGCCGGACCTGCCGAAAGAATTTACGTATCGGCAACGATTTGTCGGTCGCGCCGAAGCGCCGACACTACCGGGCCGGAGTCCCGGCCAGCGCGCGCAAAAACTTGGCGAGAAAATAAAACCGTTGGAAGAATTGCAAACGAGTGAAAATCCATTGCATCGTCCGGGCCTTGGCCAAAGTGCGCCGTGGATTATTCGCACCGCGCTGTGCGTCGAGCCGCGCGATGGACGGTTGCACGTCTTCATGCCGCCGGTGGAAAAGACCGAGGATTACCTTGATCTCATCGCCGGAATCGAAACTGCCGTCACCGAACTTGGCACGCCGGTCATCATCGAAGGCGAAACGCCGCCGCGTGATCCGCGTATCAACAAGCTTGCCGTGACGCCCGACCCCGGCGTCATCGAAGTAAATTTGCATCCAAGCAAATCATGGGACGAACTCGTCGAGCGCACAACGGTGCTTTATGACGAAGCGCGGCAAACGCGGCTCGGGACGGAAAAGTTCATGCTCGACGGTCGTCACACCGGCACCGGCGGCGGCAATCACATCATCCTGGGTGGCGAATCGCCGCAGGATTCGCCGGTTTTACGCCGGCCGGATTTACTCCGGTCGCTGCTCGCGTATTGGCAAAATCATCCGTCGTTGAGCTGGCTGTTCAGCGGTTTGTTTATTGGCCCAACGAGCCAGGCACCGCGCATTGACGAGGCCCGCAACGATTCACTTTATGAACTCGAGGTGGCGTTCAAGGAACTGGATCGCAACATCCATACATTCGGCTACACGCCGCCGTGGCTGTGCGATCGCCTGTTCCGCAATTTGCTGATTGACGCCAGCGGCAATACGCATCGGTCCGAATTTTCGATTGATAAATTATTCGCGCCCGAAAGCGCCGGTGGCCGGCTCGGCCTCGTCGAGATGCGCGCGTTTGAAATGCCGCCGCACGCGCGCATGAGCCTTGCGCAACATCTGCTTTTGCGCGGACTCGTTGCAAAATTCTGGAACGAGCCTTACAAAAATAATTTGGTGCGCTGGGGCACGGACATTCACGACCGCTGGATGCTGCCGCATTTTTGTGAAACGGATTTCCGCGACGTCATCGGCGATCTGCGCGAGTCCGGTTATCCATTTGAATTCGAATGGTTCGCGCCGCATTTTGAATTTCGCTTTCCGCGCATCGGCGATTTGGAGCAGCGCGATTTGCAAATCGAACTACGTACCGCGCTCGAACCGTGGCATGTCCTCGGTGAAGAACCTGGCGGCGGCGGCACGGTGCGTTACGTGGACAGCTCGCTCGAACGTCTGCAAATCAAGGCGCGCGGACTCGTCGGCGACCGTTTCGCCATCACAGTCAACGGTCATCGCGTGCCGCTGCATCCGACCGGCACCAATGGGGAAGGTGTCGCGGGCGTACGTTATCGCGCCTGGCAACCGCCGGTATGTTTGCAGCCGACGATTGCCTCACACGCGCCGTTGCGGTTTGATCTTTACGACACATGGAATCAACGTTCTCTCGGCGGTTGCACGTATCACGTTGCGCATCCGGGTGGGCGAGGTTACGACACTTTTCCGGTGAACAGTTACGAGGCCGAGTCGCGGCGTCTATCAAGATTCTTCCGCCATGTTCACACGCCCGGCAAAATGAAAATTCCGCTGGTCGAGATGAATCCGGACTTTCCCTTCACGTTGGATTTGCGCAATGTCTGACGCAGACAACACAAAAAAGAACCCCGGCAAACCACAGATGTTTCAATCGCAATCAATGACGAGTGAAACCGGCGCTGCTAAAAGAGCCGCGACCGGATTAGGCGGTTTGCTGGAGAATTATCCGCGCGGTTACTCCGCGTTCGACGAATTGCTGGACAAGGACGGCCAGCTGAGGCCGCATTACGCGAAATGGTTTGGTGGACTGGAATCGTTGAACAGCGTGGAACTTGCCCGCCGTTCGGATTTGGCCAAATTGCTCGTTCAGGAGCAGGGCATCACGTATCACGTTTACAGTGACCCACGCGGGATGGAACGCCCGTGGCAACTGGACGTGATTCCGTTCATCCTGGCGCCGCAAGAATGGCGTGCGTTGGAAGCCGGACTGATTCAACGCGCGACGTTGCTGAACAAAATCCTCGCCGATTGCTACGGCGCGCAGGAACTTATCCGTTCGCGCTGGCTTTCGCCCGCGCTTGTTTTTGCGCAACCGGATTTTTTGCGTCCCTGCCATAGCACGCGCTCGGCGCAAGGCACGATGCTGCATTTTTACGCCGCCGACCTGGGACGGTCGCTGGATGGCCGTTGGTGGGTGATTTCCGACCGCACACAAATTCCCACCGGCGCGGGTTACACGCTGGCGAACCGGCTTATTACATCGCGAGTCCTGCCGGAATCATTTCGTGACAATCGCATCCATCGGCTGGCGGGATTTTTTCGCACTGTGCAAACCGCGCTTGCGCAAATCACGCCACGCAAAGCAGAGAACCCGCGCATCGTGATGCTCACGCCCGGTCCGCACAACGAAACCTATTTCGAGCAAACATATCTCGCGCGTTACCTCGGCTACATGCTCGTCGAAGGACAGGACCTCACAGTTCGCGATAATTATGTTTTTTTGAAAACGTTGAGCGGTCTCGAACGCGTGGACGTGATTTTGCGCCGGGTGGACGATGATTTTTGCGACCCGCTGGAATTGCGCAACGACTCAATGCTCGGCGTGCCCGGGCTCGTCGAAGCGATTCGCGCGGGTAACGTCACGGTCGCCAACGCACTCGGCAGCGGGTTGGCGCAAAGTCCGGCGCTCATGCCATTTCTTCCCGGCTTGTGCCAGCACCTGCTCGGCGAGGAATTGAAATTGCCGTCTGTCGCGACATGGTGGTGCGGCCAAAAAACCGCGCAGCGACATGTTTTGGAGAACCTGGACAAATTGGTCGTGAAGCCGGCGTTTCGTCCTCACGGTCAAAACGTCGGTTCAGAAAAACCGCCGAACGAATACGAACAGGACACGCTTCGACGGCGAATTGAATTCGATCCTGATCTCTTTGTGGCGCAGGAGCGCGTGGAATTGTCCACCGCGCCTTGTTGGGATGGAACCGCCATCGTGGCGCAGCCGGTTTCGCTGCGGGTTTATCTGGTCGCGAAGGACGACGGGTACCGCGTTATGCCCGGCGGACTGGCGCGCGTGTTCCCCGGCAACGAAGGACATTCCATTTCTCTACAACGCGGAGGCAGCAGCAAGGACACGTGGGTCGTCTCCGAAACACCAGTGGAAGAGGTGACGCTGCTTGATGCGCCGGCGCAAACTATCGAACTGCGGCGCACGGGAAATAATTTACCGTCGCGGCTGGCCGATAATTTTTTCTGGCTTGGCCGCTACTCCGAGCGCGCGGACGCGACGGCGAGATTGTTGCGCAGCACGCTGCAACGATTCAGTCCGGAGGGGACCAGCGGTGCGATGCCCGTGCTTGCGCCACTATTGCAAAGCCTCCACGTGCAAGGGCAGTTGCCGGGCATTTTGGAAAAACCGGAATTGCGTCAGAACCCGGAAACATTCGAGGCCGAACTGCTCGCGGCGATTTTTGACCCTGCGCGCAACGGAAGTGTCCGCCACAGCATCGATCATCTGCACCGACTGGCGATGCTCGTACGCGACCGCACGTCGCATGACATGTGGCGTGTATTGAACCAGCTTTACGAGCGGCTCGCGTCACCGACGAGCAGTCTCGTCATGCTTGGGGGCGACGCGACAAGTGTGTTGAGCCAGGCGCTTATCGGGCTGGCGGCCTTTCACGGGCTGGCGCGCGAAAACATGACGCGCGCGCAGGCGTGGCGGTTCCTCGACATGGGCATGCGCCTTGAGCGCGCGGTTTATTTATGCACGCTGCTCGATGCCACATTGCATTCGCCCGATGCCGAAAACCCCAGCGTTCTCGAAGCGGTGCTTGAAGTGGCGGATAGCACCATCACGTTTCGTTCGCGTTACAACCTCCTGGCACATGCGCCGGCGGCGTTCGACCTCGTTTTGCTCGATGACAAAAATCCGCGCTCGGTCTTGTTTCAAATTTTTCAACTCACGCAGCACTTCGAACATCTGCCGCGCGAACGAGAGGCTTCGGGTTCCGGGAAAAATATTTTGCGCGATTGCTTCGAACGGTTGAACCGGACGGACGCGCGCGAGCTGGCGACGCCGCGCGAACGCTGGGCCGAAAGCAACGTCCGACGGGTGATCAAAGAAACGCTGCGCGATTTGCCAAAACTTTCCGACGTTATCGCAGCAAATTATTTCGCGCACTCGGAGATTTCGCGCACGGGCGGCGGCGACATCCGATGACTTACCAGATTCTCCATCGCACGATTTACGACTACGCCGCGCCGGTGACGGTATCGCATCACGTCGCGCGGCTGGAACCGCGCGCCACCGCCACGCAGGAGCGCGAAAGTTTTTCGCTGAAGATTTTTCCCGAACCGAACCTGCGCAAGGCGCGGCGGGATTATTTCGGCAACCAGCTTTGCTTTTTCAGCATCCAGGAAATTCACGGCAAACTTGAAATCATCAGCAACAGCCGGGTGTCCGTCCGCGCCGGAAAACCATCCGCGCATGAATCGTCCGCGGCGTGGGAGGACGTGGCCGGGATGTTCCGCGATCCTGTTTCGCCGGAAGTGGTCGAGCCATATCAGTTCATCTTCGATTCGCCGCAAATTCGCGCGTCGTTAGAACTGGCGGATTACGCGCGGGAAAGTTTTTCCGTGGGAACTTCCCTGATCGCAGGCGCGCGCGATTTGACGCGGCGCATCTTCATGGATTTTCAATACGATCCCAAAGCAACAACCGTCGCGACGCCGTTGGAGGAAGTTTTGGAAAAACGGCGCGGAGTTTGCCAGGACTTTGCGCATCTGGGCATCGCGTGTTTGCGTTCGCTGGGATTGCCGGCGCGTTATGTGAGCGGTTATTTGCGAACGCGGCCAGCCGAAGGAAAGGAACAGCTCGTCGGTGCGGATGCAAGTCACGCGTGGTTTTCAATTTTTTGTCCCGGCACAGGCTGGCTGGATTTTGATCCGACGAACAATTTGCAACCGACGGAAGAACACATCACCGTCGCGTTTGGCCGCGATTTCAGTGACGTGAGCCCGGTTGCGGGCGTGGTTACCGGCGGCGGCTCGCATCAGGTCAAAGTCTCGGTGAATGTGACGGAAGTTTCCACGTAGCCGCTGCGGATTTTCTGAGAAGCCTGTGTGATGACTGATGCGGGGTCTTCGCTTTGAAAGTTTCTTCAAGAGCCTGCCCCAACCAAACGATTTACCAATTCTTTTCCTCAGTCCCAATTGAATCGGTTGCAAAATTGCAGGAAGATCTTCACTGCCTTAATGCGTTGTATGGAGAAAATGATCGGGAGTTTGATCGACTTTATTCAGTCTGAATAAATCCAGCCACCGTTCAGACCTTCGTCAATTCGTTGATTTCCCTAATTCAGCCGTAAAACGTGCAATCTGCGTTGAATTTGAATTTACGGCAGACTATGTGCTCGCCGTTGTTTATTGAACAACAATAAGCGAAAACTCGCCCTGAAACTTTCACCGGCGTGGATTTGTGTCGTCTGTGGCGCGGGTGTGCTGTTGTCACTGCTATTGTTTGCGGTTCTCCGCGGCTGGGAACGAAGTGATTTGGAAAAGCGCGCTTCCGACCTGGCTCGCCAAAGAGCGGAAAAACTACAGGTCAGCATTCTTCGCTCGATGGAAGTTCTTCATTCGGTTGCATCCCTATATGCCACTAAAGGGCAAATCGACCGCAAAGCCTTCCATGAATTTGTGCAACAGGCGCTCCACCGACAGCCCGAATTGCAGGCGCTCTCGTGGAACCCGATTGTGTTTGTTGACGAACGAGCCGCCTGGGAAATCCAGGCGCAAGCTAAAGGAGAGGTCGATTTCAAATTTCGCGAAGCTGGACCCGTTGGCCGCTTTCTGGGACCCGATCTACGGCCGGCGTGCGTTCCAGTATATTTCATCGAACCGCACGAACCGAATGCCGCGGCCCTGGGCTTTGACCTCGCTTCGGATCCCATGCGTTTAACCACCATTGAACAAGCGCGCGACTCGGGCATGCCGGCTGCAACGGAGCCGATTCATCTGGCTCAAGGACCCGATGGTAAAGCCGGTTTCCTGGTGGTGTTGCCGGTTTATGCGGGGGCGACTCCAACAACAATCGCTGAACGCCGGAGGCAGTTGGCCGGATTTGCGGTAGCGGTTTTCCGCGTGGAAGATCTCGTCAAGGGAGTATTTTTATCGTTGAAGGACCAAGGCATTGAGGCCGGACTTTTCGATGAATCTCGGCCCGGACAATTGCTCTATGCCAACGCAAAGCCAGCAGGGCGTCCAATTGGCGTCATTCGTTTCGAAGCCGCCAGCCGGCGATGGGCAATGCCGTTTGCTCCGACACCGGCATTCGTTGCGTCCGTCCCGCATTCACAATCGTGGCTGGTCTTGTTGAGTGGGCTGGGATTCACTTTGTTGACCGCCGCCTACTTATATCAAGGCTGGCTGCGCGCCCGAGAATTAGCGGCGGTCAATGCAGCTCTGCAGGAAGAAGTGACCGTCCGAAAGCGCGCCGAGACTGCCGCCGCGGATGCCAATCACGCAAAATCGGATTTTCTGGCTAATATGAGTCACGAAATCCGCACACCGCTCAATGCCATTTTAGGTTACACCCAATTGATGCAGCGCGACCTGACCCTGGCCTTGGGACAGCGCGATTGGATTTCCGGAATCAGCGCCAGCAGTCGCCATCTGCTCGGGCTGATTAACGAGATTCTGGATCTTTCCAAAATCGAAGCACGTCAAATGGAACTGAAGCCGGTTGATTTCGACATCCTTATTCTCGCGCAGGAATTGGCTGCGACCTTCCATCCTTTATGTGCTGAAAAACGAATCAGCTTCCGTCTCGAACTCCCGAAAGACCAAAAAAATCTCGTGCGAGGGGATGAAGGAAAGTTGCGCCAGATTCTCATTAATCTGGTTGGCAATGCGATTAAGTTTACCAGTTCAGGCGAGGTCTGCTTGCGATTGAGCGCCCGGGGTAACCACCATTGGTTGTTTGAAGTTTTTGATACCGGTCTCGGAATACCTGAAAATGAGCACGCGGACATCTTTAAACCCTTCCATCAGGGCAGCGGCGCACGTCACCAAGGCGGCACCGGCCTCGGCCTTACCATCGCCAAACGGCAGGTAGAATTTTTGGGCGGCGAACTGAAACTTCAATCCGAACGTGGGGTTGGTTCGAGATTTTTCTTCGAATTGCCTTTCCTCCCGTCCACGGGATCCATCCACAAACCAACCACTCGGGTCGTGCGCCTTGCGCATGGCTGCGCACTGCGCGTTTTAGTCGTGGACGACAGCGCGGAAAACCGGGAGGTTCTCGGGGGCGCATTGACAGCGGTCGGATGTGAAGTGTTTTTCGCGCCAGATGGGTTGGAGGCCATCACCCAAACCAAGCGCTGCAAACCCGAAATTATCTTCCTTGATTTACTTTTGCCGGGAATGTCCGGAGCGGAAAGCGCCCGTTCTATTTTGAAGCAAAGTTCTGGTAAACCTCCCATAATTGTCGCCCACACCGCTTCACCTTTGAAGCAACATCGCGAGGAAGCTCGTCTCGCCGGATGCGTTGATTTCATTCAGAAACCCTTCGATTGTGAAACACTCTACTCCTGCCTGGAACAGCATCTTCAAGTGACCTTCGAACGCCAGGCCATCGATTCTGAACACCCGCCCCGGGCAAATTTGGAACGGGTGGTGTTGCCCGACAATCTGTGCGCCCGGCTCACTGTGGCCGCTGAACTGCATAGCACCACAGCTCTCAAGGCCTGTTTGACTGAACTGCACAAAATCAATCCCGCGGCGCTCCGCCTGGCTGAGGAAATCCGCATGTTGATGCGTAGCTACGACA
>DASZPR010000222.1:0-1705 GCA_035550235.1 Verrucomicrobiia bacterium
TGGTGATCGGATTCACACCGCCGTTGGCGAGCGTCCCGCCCATGACCGCGAGTTGGCGCGCAGTCACGCCGATGGAGCATTGCTTCGTATAAACGTCGCACGCCTCAAGTGGATCGCAGAAAAGGTGCTGGCCGTTAAAGAGAATGAACGCGATGCCGCGGTTGCGAAAATTCGTGTCCGCTTCCGAGCGATAAACCTGGTCGATCAACTGGAGTTGCTCGCCGGCAAACGAGCTTTGAAAGGCGAGAATTTTGTTCCAGCGTTCGTCCGCGCTGGCGGCCTGCACCATGCTGACGCTGGCCATCGCGCCTGCGTTCACCAGTGGATTGATTGCCTGGTTATCGTGCAGTCCGAGGGCGGTGATGGAATTGAACGCCATGCCGGTGGGTTCGACGCCAATTTTTTTCAGCACCTCTTCTTCTCCGGATTCCTGGATGATTTCGGCGAGGGTGAAAACCTTGGAACACGATTGAATGGAGAAGGCGTACCCGGTATCGCCCGCGGTATAGACGCGGCCATCGACCGTAACAATGGCTATGCCGAACAGCTCCGACGGCACGCTGGCGAGGTAGGGGATGTAATCCGCGTTCTTACCGGACTTGTCGTCTTTGAATTTGGTGTATGCCTCATCCACCAATGATTGCAGCGTTTCGGAAGACGGAATCCCCTGCGCGCGGACTCCCGTGCCCGACGAAGAACCCGTCGTGGTGAGCAGATAAATGGTCGTGCTGCGGTTCGTCGTCGTGGCGGTTTGCGTCTCCGGGTAATCCGCCGATGCAGTTTGTGCCGGCTTGGAGCCCGCGCATCCGTTCAGCGACCAACTCACCGCAGTCGCCAGTGCCAACGTGGCAACAATCGAATAAGAAATTTTTCGTCGCATAAAATCTCCGGGTTAAAGTTTGGGTCAGTATTCGGTAAAAAGTTTTTGCAACTCCTTGAGGTCTTTCGTGCGAGTGAGCCCCAGCATCAAAAGCACGCGCGCTTTCTGGGGATTCAATTCCATGCCGGTGATGAAACCGAGCTTGTCGTCATTCACCTCGACGTTGCGGTCAACAATGCCGCTGCCGACGCGGCTGCAGCGCACGACGACTACTCCCGCTTTCGCGGCTTTTTGCAACGCTGCCAGGGCCGCGTCGGTCGTATTTCCGTCGCCAACGCCGGCGAGAATGATTCCCTTCGCCCCGCGTTTCACCATGTCATCGATCGTGTCGCCGCCGAAGTTGGCATAGGAATAAGCGATTTCGACGTAAGGCAAATTATCCGGCGTCAGGCCATCCAGTGAAAAATCACCCCGGCGCGTGGTGTTTTTGTTATAGAAAAAGGCCTTCCCTACGTTCATCACGCCGGCCGGCCCGCGATTCGGCGACTTAAATGTGTCGAGATGCGTGGTGTGAGTCTTCTGCGCTTCGCGCGCGTAATGAATGGTATCGTTAAGAATAACGAGCGGCCCGCGTCCGCGCGCCTCCGGGTTCGCGGCCAATGCCACGGCATTGTATAAATTCGCCGGTCCATCCGCGCCGATGGCGGTCGCGGGCCGCATCGAACCCACGAGGATCACCGGCTTGTCACTGTTTACGACGAGACTCAGGAAATAAGCCGTTTCCTCCATCGTGTCGGTTCCGTGGGTGATCACAACGCCATCGGTGTCGCCGGCGAGGACTTCATTCACCCGCTTGGCGAGTTTCAACCACACTTCGTGGTTCAT
>DASZPR010000223.1:0-1743 GCA_035550235.1 Verrucomicrobiia bacterium
GAAATCGCGGAAGGAAATTTTCACGCCGAAATCACGCGCCTGTTGTACCACGATGATATTGGCGACGCTGCCGAGAATGATGAGGCTCCCGCCAAAACTATTCGCCAGCGCCATGACGTAACCGGTATGCGGGCGGGACATATCCACCACTTTCATCAACAGCATTACCGCCGCGGAATTGTTGATCAGGTTCGAGAGCACCGCGGTCGCGAGGGCGAGATTCACCGGTGCGTTGAGATTGAATCCGCTTCGCGCCAGCCAATGCACAGCGGAATCGCCATAACCTGTGGATTGAAACGCCCCCGTGACCACGAATAATCCCATGAACAACACGAGGATCGGCCAGTCCACAAATTTCAGCAATTCGTCCGTGCGGAATTTCGGGCTCGCGAGATGAATTGCCGCCGCCGCCAACGCCACGATTTCCTTTGGCAACGGCGAAAAAAACAATCCGATGACAATCACCAGGATCACGATGCCTTTGGTCGTGTGCGCGCGATTGTATTCGCAGCCGTCCCCATCCGCGCCGGCTCCCTCAATGGGCGCGGCGAGGGTGAGCTTGTGCCGCGACAGGAACCAGATGATGGCGTAAGCCGCGGCCATGGCGAACAGCACGGGAACGAAACTCCAAAGCACGTACTCACCCAGGTTGAGGTGCGCCACTTCGGCGATCATCATATCCTGCGGATTGCCGATGAGCGTGGCGGCCGCGCCGAGGTTGCTCGAGATGGCCAGTGCCACGAGGAACGGCACCGGGTTGAGTTTTTTGCGCAGCAACGCCGCGCCCACGATCGGTGTGAAGACCAAACAAACAATGTCGTGATTCAGGAATGCCGACAGCCCGCCCGTCACCGCCATCAGAACGAGAAGAAACCGCCCCGGCCTATCCAATCGCGCGGCAATGGCATTCGCTACGCGATCATAGAAGCCGGACAACCGAAGCTGCGCTGAGATCACGAAGAAACCGAACAGCAAAAGCATCGTCGGCCAGTTGACCCAGGCAATGGCCTTGTCTGCCGTGACCCCTCCGAAAATCATCATCGCAATCGCGCCGAGCAAAACGATCCCTACGCGATTCAGTTTGAGCCCGGGAATGTGCCCCACCGCCAGGCCCGCGTAAGTGGCGATGAAAATAATCAGTATGGGCGTGTTGGACGAATTCATGCCAGGCGACTTAATGGTAGGACAGGCATCGTGCCTGTCTCCATCTTTTTCGGTGTGAGCAAAGTGTCAGTCGAGCCGTCGCATATCCTGAGGTCGTTCGGATGTTTTTGGAGAAGGTGGGGCGCGTCACTGCGTGTGCGCCGTCGGATTATAGAAAAAAGGATCGAGCTTTTGGCTTGAGCCAAGCGGCTCGCACGGAGTGGCGAGCCCTACCGCTCTGGTCCGGGCAACACGTTTTTAAGAGCGCCCGTAACCGGACTCCTCACTCGTTGATCCCGCCCTCGCGGATAGTTTCCGGATGCGGAATGTCATGGCGGACGGCGAGAATTGTTTCCGTGTGTTCCGACTCGGATTTCCAATTCGAGGCCGGTGCCGGGGAAACTGAGGGCAGAAAGCCCACAAACAATCTCACCTGGCTGAAGCGCGTGAGGTCCTGCAAACGAAACAATGTTTGCCCCACGGAATCGAGCCGTTGCATGTCGGAATCGATCAGGACGGCCAGCGCAGATTCCTCTTCCCGGCGGTTGATCCATTGCTTCATCCAATATTCCGTTTCCGCTTCAAGCCCGATATCACCGC
>DASZPR010000224.1:0-3415 GCA_035550235.1 Verrucomicrobiia bacterium
GGATACACGCGGGAGGCGACGCCGCGAGGCGTCCCGACGGAAAGTGCCACAGAGAATATACCGCCATTGTAGCGGCGTTCTGTGAACGCCGGGTCTGGGCAGATGGGCCACCAAAAGACAGCGGCGGTCACAGACCGCCGCTACAGTGGTAAGGGTGAAAAGGTGGTGTAAGAGACCACCGCTCGAAGCGCAAGCGACGAGGCACGGCAAACCCCATCGGGTGCAAGGCCAAATAGGGGACCTTGGAGCTGCCCGCTCCGTGTTTCGCGAAAGCGAACGGGTTCCGGGTACTGGCTGCTGAGACAAATGATTCTCGCCGCTCGCAAGAGCGGAACAAAATTCGGCTTACAGCCTTTCCAAAACCATTTTGATTTCAAGCAGGAGGCGGAAACTAATGAACGAGTGATCGTTCCAGGTCGCAAGGTTCAATCACGGTTCCTTCCCCCTCATCCCGGCCTTCTCCCTTGGGGAGAAGGAGAACTTTGTCGCGCCTTTGGAAAGTTTTTCGTTTGCGAACTCAATTCAGCGTTCTGAATTCGGCGGCATAGCGGGCGTTTTTCGCCAGATCAGTTTTCGCGCCGCTGTGGGCCGTTACGAAGAATAGGGAGACAGGCAGGATGCCTGCCCTACTATTGACTCAAACGGAAAAACATTTGCGAGCTGGAGAGAGGATTGGTGACGACGTTTTGTCCGTTTACAATCGAGGGCGAAGGCAGGTCCGTGCTCCATTCCGCAGCGGGATCGAGATTCGTCGTGGATTCCAGGATGAACCCAACGGCGTTGGTTGGCCACATCAAGATTATGGAATCGGTGGAAGGGATCGCGGTCAGTTTTGGCGGGAGAAAAAAATTCCACGGTTCGGAACTGATGCCGTTGGCCACTACAGTGAGCGAATAATTTCCCGGCGGCAATGCGGCTGAATTGGTGAATCGTGTGGCGACCAGTTTATTTCCAGTCATCACGCTGGTGCTGTTCCAGTTGTAGGTCCGTTCGTAATACACATTGCCCAGCAAATCCGTCAGGCGCACGAGTGGGTAGTTGCTGTTCATTTGCGCGTCGTCGCCGTAAGTGGCGCCCTCGGAAATTCCATTCAGCAGCGTGCCCGTAAGAATGAAGGAGCCGTCGGCGTTCGCGACGACGTTGGAAATGGCGGGTTTGCCCGCAGCCAACGGCGAGCCGTCGGGTTGATAAACGTACAGGTCAGAACCGTTGTGCGAGTAGAGGACGGTGCCGTCCGGTAGATCGAGCATCATCCCTTGATAGGGCGGGATATTGTCTGAAAGGCCGGTGGGACCATTGACTTGAGTGAAGGAGTTGCCAACGGAATCGTATTCAAAGAAATAAGAGGGAGCGTTGTAATTCGTCGCGTTGCCGACCTGGCAAAGAATTTTGCCGTTGACCATCATCGCGGCGGGGCCGTCCTGGACGCCGTAGCCGCCGGGGATGACCGGTCCGGCTGCCCAGGTGCCGGGGGCCGACGAATCTTTCGGGGTGTAAATGGCCGTGTTTCCATTGCCGCCGAGAAACATGGCGCGTCCATCGGACAACAGCAGGGCGGGTCCCTGTTCGCTGTCATTCACCGCCGCGATTGACACCGGCAGACTCGAATCATTGACCCACTGTTTCAAAGCGGGAAGGTAACGCTCGGAATTGGTAAGGCTGATGCCATCCGCCGTCAGGATGCTGTCGTCGGGCAGTTTTACCCAACTGCGTTCTTCCTGGTTGTTGCCTCGGAAAAGTTTTGGGCCGGCCGACCAGCTATTCGATGCGGTGATGAAAAGCGCGGTGTTGCCGTTGGTGGCGGGGTGGTTCGGCGCGATGAGAACGTTGCCGTCCGGCAGCATCTCGGAAATGGCATCCCCGAATCCGCCCGTGGTTAAAATGCCCGCGGGGATCGACACAGCCGTCCATACGTTACTCTGCGGGTCGTAAACCTCCGCCGTGCTACCGCCCGTGCCGAATTCGCCTCCGGCGACCAATACGTTGCCGTTCGTCAAAACTTCCGAAGAAAAATAAAGCCGGACATCATGCATTGGATTCAGGGAGGTCCAGGTGCCGTTGACATAACTGCCGTGGATATCGGGCGTAAGACGAAACCAAGCATTGCCGCCCGCATTTGCGGCCATGACGGTACCGTCCGAGAGCAATAGCATCAGATTAACATACCCTGGCGCGAGGTTGACGGGCGTCCAGGTTCCTCCGTGCAGGGCTGTGGCCGCAACGATGAGAATCAGCAGACAGAAAAATTTCCGGAACGGCATCAATTTATCTTCGAAGCAGAATCCGTTGCTCCGCTGGATTTTTTCCCATTTCAAGTACTCGCGGTGGACTGGCGTTTCCGACACGATCAACGGCCGTGATGGCCAGCGCCTGGGGATGGACGGTCAAATTTTGCGAAGTCGTCTCCCTCGAAAAAATTTCAGTTTTCCAATTACCGGAAGTTTTCGTCTGCAACACCCACCAGCGAATCGATGCCGAGTTGGTGCCGGCGTTCCACTCGAGGCGCAGGCCATTGGGAAGGTTGGCTGTGGTTAAATTTGGTTTCGCGGGGGCGGTGTCGCCGAGCCAGGGTGAAGCCGGGACGAGCGCGGGTTGAGGGTTGAGGCCGCTTTGCAGCATGCGCCGGAGCGGGTCGTTGCGCGGGCCGTTTGTGAGGAGGCTGGTGGCGTTGTAAAAAATGTAACCGTCGGCGCCGGGTTGTTTGCGGATCAATTGGATTTGCTGCGGAATCTCGCGCGGGTCCCATTGTTGGGCCACAGAGTAGGCGCTGGAAAGGCCGGGCCACAGATTGCGGTGTTTCACGTTTTGTTGCGCCCACCAATTCAGCAGCACGGGAAAGCTCTGCTCCTTTTGTTCGATGCGCCAATAAAGTTGCGGCGAGAAATAATCCACCCAGCCATTGACCAGCCATCTGCGCGAGTCCGCGTAATATTTATTGTAGGCGTCCGTGCCGGTGATTTGCGGCGGGTCGCCAGGGCGCCAGATGCCGAAGGGGGCGACGCCGAATTTCACCCACGGCTTGGCGGCTTTGATGGAGGTGTAAACGCGGCTGATGAAGGCGTTCACGTTTTCGCGACGCCAATCGTTGCGCACGAGTTTTCCACTGGCACCATATTTTTTCCAACTGGCTTCGTCAGGAAAATCGCGATTCACGCCGGTCGGGTCGGGATAAAAATAATCGTCGAATTGCACGCCATCGATGTCGTAACGCTTCACAACATCCATCACGACGCGCAGTGAATATTCCTGCACGGCGGGTTCGCCGGGATCGAGCCACAGATAATCGCCGTAACGGTGCACGAGTTCCGGATGCGTTTTGCTGATGTGGCTGGCGGAGACGTTTCCAATGTGGGATTTGTGGAGCGCGCGATAGGGATTGAACCACGCGTGCAATTCCATCCCGCGTTTGTGCGCT
>DASZPR010000225.1:0-3129 GCA_035550235.1 Verrucomicrobiia bacterium
GAACGTGTTTAATCTCCACGCGCCTCCGCCGCCAATAAACCCCGCGGATTTGATCAAAAAAACGCCGCCGCCCAAAATTACACTGACCGGTATTACGACCATTTTAGGGCAGAAGAAGACGTTTTTGACTTACCCGGCCACGAAGCCGAACACACCTCCTAATTCGGTGATGCTCGCCGAAGGACAGGCGCAGGATGAGATTGAGGTGAAGAGCATTGACGAGAAGGCTGGCATCGTTCAGGTCGTTAATCACGGCGAGCCGCAAACACTGGATTTCGAACATGACGGGGCCAAGCCGTCCGGTCCCATGCCGGGGGTTCCGTCTCCCATGTCATTTCCGGCTCCGATTCCGGCGCCGCCGCCCAATGGGGTGCAGCCGATGCAAAATCCTGGGAATGTGATCCGACCGTTGCGGTCGTTGCAGTCGCAGTCGCGCAGTGATAACAATGCCGGCGGACCAGGGGGGGGTGGTGGCTCAATGGTCATTACGCCACAGCAGGAAAACATTACGCCGGAAGAGCAAACGGCGCTGATTGA
This sequence comes from Verrucomicrobiia bacterium, assembly GCA_035550235.1. Classification (GTDB taxonomy): domain Bacteria; phylum Verrucomicrobiota; class Verrucomicrobiia; order Limisphaerales; family DASXHY01; genus DASXHY01. Next base: position 538 of record DASZPR010000225.1, read on the forward strand.
GCTTCAACGTTATCAGTCTATTCGGGACGGTACTCCCATCCAAAACCTTCTTCCGCCCACGGCGTTGACTCCCGAAATCACCGGCAAACCGGCGATGCCGGATCCCGGGCTTTAGTGGCCTTTGATAATTCACAGCGGGCTTTTCAAATCTTCACAATTGCCGTAGGGTGACCGAAATCCTTGGTCAATCTATGAAAAGCATCCTTCTGTCTATTTCTCTTTTAATTGCAGCCGGTGCTTCGGCCCAGGACTGGGCGAAGGCGAAAATTGAAGGTTCCCCCCGTCATCACGAATGGGTGAAGCTGAAGCACGGTGATCGCGAAGTGAACTGTTACATTACCTATCCGGAGGTGAAGGACAAAGCGACGGCGGTGATCGTTATTCACGAAATTTTTGGACTGTCGGATTGGGCGCGCAGTGTGACGGATGATCTGGCGGCGGAGGGGTACATTGCGATCGAGCCGGATTTGCTTTCCGGCATGGCCCCGGGTGGCGGCGGCACAGCGGAATTGGGCGGGCAGGATAATGTCACGCGCGCGGTTGGCAAGTTGCCGCCGGACCAGGTCACGGGAGATCTGGACGCGGTGGCGAAATACGTTTCCGAATTGCCGGCGTGCAATGGAAAAATTGCAGTAGCGGGATTTTGCTGGGGTGGCGGGCAAGCCTTTCGTTACGCGGCGAACAACAGGGATTTAAAAGCGGCGTTTGTTTTCTATGGCACGCCGCCGTCGGAAGCGGAAATGACGAAAATCAATTGTCCGGTTTATGGATTTTATGGCGGAAACGATGCGCGGGTAACGGCGACGGTTCCGAAAGCGACGGAACAGATGAAGCAGGCCAAAAAGACTTACGAGCCGGTGACGTACGATGGCGCCGGGCATGGTTTCATGCGCGCGGGCGAGCAGCCGAATGCGGGCGCCGCCAATAAGAAGGCGTGCGATGATGCCTGGACGCGTTGGAAAGAGTTACTGAAGAAAATCTAGAGACGATAAAGCACGGAGGCGGCGAAACGCCTGTCTCACGGCAGTAAAACGCACAGGCGAGACGCCTGTGCCACAGATTACTTCGTTTGGGCGAAGAGCATGAAGACACGAGGACCGCGGGCGGTTTGAATCGTGTATTGCTCTTCCTCGGGCCCGCGCGGTATGGCCATGCCGTCGCAGTTTTTATCCTGCGTCGGTTTGCCGTCCACCAGCAGCATGTAATGATGAGTCTGGTGCGCGGGAATATTGTGGAGCGTGGTATGCCAGGCATCGAGGGTCCCGTCGCGCAAGAGCGGAACTTTTTGCCAGCCGGTGAAGGAGCCGACGATTTCCACGGATTGCGGTGTCTCCGTGTGGCCGTCCGGCAGGCGCCAGCGGAAGACCTTGGCATAGCTGGCGGCGCGTTCCTTGGTTTTATTTTGTGCGAGTGGCGAACGAGGTTCCCATCCCAACGGGCCACCTTTTTGCGGCGGCTTCTTTCCAAATACACTGTCAAACATATCGGTGCTAAAACTTCAAATTAAACAACGACAACTTTACAAACAAATCAAAAACAAACTTTTTGTTTCGTCGTGGTAACGTAACGGCGCCTTACAATATTAGCAAACGACTTGAGCGATCATTCTCAAATATCCAAAAACCAATAACCAGCGCCCACACCAAAATGCGACGCCGGGAAGGCATTGGTGTTCCCGGAGAGCCGACACCAATCCCGAACCTCACAAATTCGAATCAAGGCTGCTCCTATTCTGACAAGGCGACGGCTATTTCGTCCCGTTGAATGATTGGACTTTCGGCGGGGTCGATGTATTTTCCTCGCGGCGGGGAGCCTCGCCGCGCCAGACTTGAATAGATGATGCATACGATGAAATCCCAGACACAGAGTGTTGCCCGATTTATCCGCCGGGTGTTTTTTTCTTTTGGAGCGGTGGTTTTCCTGAGCGCGATGCCGATTTGGGCGCAAACATATTCGCCGATACCGGCTTCGACAAATAATCCCGCACTGAATATGGCCGGAACCAATGCGAGGGCCATGAGCCCAAGCGACGCGAATGTGCCGGGGTGGATTACCCAGCCGTTGTCGATTGTGGATGCGTTGAACCTGACGCTGAAACAAAACAGCGGGTTGGTGAAGGCGCGTGCGGATTTGGAATCGTCGCGCGGGTTGGTGATTCAAACCCGGGCGGTGGCGTTGCCCAACGTGAGTGCGAGCGGGAAATATACCTACACCGACCCCGGCGCCATTCAACAATTTCCTTTTGGCAATAGCACCGATTCGAATGGGGTCCCCGTGAAGAGTACCAATAGTTTTACTGTGCCGAACCAGAGTTGGAATGCCGGTATTCAAATCGTCCAGAATATTTATACGGGCGGTCGGCTGATGTCCGCCCTGCGCGCTGCGAAGCTGCAGAAAGAGCAATCGATGTTGCAGTATCAAAGCGCCGTGGAGGACGCCCTGCTGGCAACGCGGGTGGCCTATTATGATGTGTTGGTGGCGGAGCAACAAATCACTGTGAATGAAGCGTCCGTCGCTTTGCTTACCCGCGAGTTGGAAGATCAACAACGCCGCTTTGACGCGGGCACGGTTCCGCGCTTCAATGTTCTACAG
>DASZPR010000226.1:0-7601 GCA_035550235.1 Verrucomicrobiia bacterium
TCCGTCCTGGCCTGCTTACGACACCAATTTCAAAATGAATCCGCCACTGCGTTCGGCCAGGGATCGCGAAGCGATTCTCGAAGGCCTGGCCGACGGCACGATTGAAATTCTGTGCAGCGACCACGCCCCGCATTGCGATTACGAAAAAGAAGTCGAATTCGACTACGCGCCCTTCGGCATCACCGGGCTCGAAACCGAGTTGGCGCTTTCGCTCATGCAATTGTATCAGACGAAACGCCTTTCGCTCTCCGACCTGATTGCCAAATACACCATCGCCCCCGCGCGCTTGCTGAATTTGCAAAAAGGCACCCTCAGCGTCGGCGCGGATGCCGACATCACCATCTTCAATCCCGATCAGGAATGGATTTTCGATGTCACCGCCAGCGCCAGCAAATCCAAGAACAGCCCCTTCAACAATTGGACGTTGAAAGGCCGCGTGATTGCGACGATAGTGGCAGGGAAGAAGGTGTTTGTTGAACAACCGGAATTAGCGGACGTCCAATAGAAGAACCGTCAACCTCATTGAGTTATGAAAAAAATCGCTGCCTTGCTGCTCACCTTGTCCGCGCTGGCCTCAGCCTTTGGCGCCGAACAACAATGGCTCACCAGCCTGCCCCAAGCCATGGCCCTGGCTCAAAAAGAAAACAAAATGGTGCTGCTGGATTTTACCGGCTCGGACTGGTGCGGTTGGTGCATCAAGTTCAAGCAGGAGGCGCTCAATGCGCCGGAGTTCACCGATTACGCCGCAAAAAATCTGGTGCTGGTGGAAGTGGATTTCCCCAATAAAAAGCCGCAAAGCGCGGATTTGAAAAAGGCCAACAAAGTTTTGAGAGATCACTACAAAGTGACGGGCTTTCCCACGCTCATCGTATTGAATAAGGACGGCAAGGAAATTGGCCGGCAGCCAGGATATGAAGAAGGTGGCGCCAAAGCATTCATTGCCCGGATTGAGAATTTCAAAAAGAAGAATGGATAGCCCGTAACAAACGGCGCGTGGCGCTGTCCATTCAAAGAGCATTGCCGCGGCAATGCCCCTTTATCCGTCTCGCACGCTTGGCGTTCCGGTGACCTTTCGTAAGGATTCGCCCGGAGTTAATTCTTGACCGCGCGGCGTGCGGCTTTAGCATCGCGAGAATTTGTGTCCGTAATGAAAGCAGTTTTGGCTCTTGAAGATGGTTCCGTTTTTCGTGGCGAAGGTTTTGGCGCGCGCGCCTCAGCCTGCGGCGAGGTTTGTTTCAATACCTCGATGACCGGCTACCAGGAAATCCTCACCGACCCCTCCTACAAAGGTCAGATCGTCACGATGACCTACCCGCTCATCGGGAATTACGGCGTCAATTTGCAGGATGTCGAATCCTGGCGGCCCCACGCCTCCGGCTTCGTCATTCGCGAACTCTCGCCCGTCGTCAGCAACTGGCGCTCGGATTTTACGCTCGCCGAATATCTCGAAAAAAACGGCATCCCCGGCATTCAAGGTATTGATACCCGGGCACTGACCAAAAAACTCCGCGTCCGTGGCGCGCTCAACGGCTTTATTTCCACCGAAGATATTTCTGATGACGAAGCCATCCGGCGCGCGAAGGAATTCGTTTTTCTCGGCGTCGATTACGTCAAGGAAGTTACTCACCGCGAATCATTCCTTTGGGACGCGAAGGACGAACAAAGCGGCAGCTTCAATCTCGTGCAAGGCACGCGCAAGGAAGACGCGCGCAACGTCCGCGACCCGCTCCCGCCCGCCGATATCCCCATCGTCGCCTACGATTTCGGGATGAAATACAACATTATGCGGCGCTTGCGGCAGCAAGGATTCAAAGTCCAGGTTGTTCCCGCCACCACGCCCGCCGCCGAAACGCTGAAATACAAACCCGCCGGCATTTTTCTCTCCAATGGACCCGGGGATCCCTCCGCGCTCAACTACGCCGTGCAGGCCGCAAGCGACCTGGTCAAGAGCGGAGTTCCCATTTTCGGCATTTGCCTGGGTCATCAAATTTTAGGACAAGCTTTCGGCGGAAAAACGTTTAAACTGAAATTCGGACATCGCGGCGGCAACCAGCCCGTGAAAGATCTTGAAACCGGCCGCGTCGAAATCACGTCTCAAAATCATGGGTTCGCAGTCGATGCGAAATCATTGCCGAGCGACGTGGCAGTTGATAGAATCAACCTTAACGACCAAACCGTTGAAGGCATGCGGCATAAAACGAAGCCGATATTTTGCGTGCAATACCATCCGGAAGCCTCACCCGGACCGCATGATTCCACGCCCCTGTTTGCGGAGTTCCGTGAGATGCTGGAAAAAAGATAGTTCGTAACCCATGAGACGCGAAGATGTTCGGCCGCCCCGGCCGATCGCGTTTTCCGAATCAACGTTGGTGTCTGTCGGCCAGTTGTTTCCGTTTGACTTGAGTCAGACGGTAGAGATAATCATTTTTGCGTGATGTAACCTATGGCGAAACTTGTCGTCCTTACCGCGGGATTAAATGGGCGCACCCACGAGTTGAGTGTGGACAAAACCACCATTGGTCGTGTGGAGGACAATACCTTTCAAATCGCCGACCCTTCCGTCTCGAGCCATCACTGTGAAGTGGTCCTGCAAGGCAGCGATGTCCTCATCCGGGACCTGAACTCCACCAACGGCTCCTTCATCAACAACGAGAAAATTTCCGAAAGGGTTTTAAAACCCGGCCAGACGCTGCGCCTCGGCCAGATCGAATTGCAATTGCTCGCCGAAGGCGCGCCAATCCCGCCGGCCCGGCCCGCACCCGCGCCTGCTCCAGCTCCCGGCGCACCGGCGCCCGCAGCGGCCGCTCCTGCGCCTGCCCCAATTCCCGGGGTTTCGTCCCCGCGCAAAAAAGAGTCCACCATGGCCGTCCCGCGCGGCGTGAACCTGAGCGAACTTTCCGCCGAAGCCGCCCGCCCCATCGGTTTCGACACCGCCTCGCAGGGATTCACCAAAAAGAAGAACAACACCAACATGTTGATCCTCTACGTGGGCATCGGCCTAGCGGTCGTTTTGGGCATCGTGGTGCTGGTCATCCTCTTCGGCATCAAACACTAGTTCGAGGTGAGGCGCGTCCCTTCCGCGCGCCCATGAAATCAATTGTCGGTAGGGCATCGCTGCCGCAATGCCCATATTCATGTACGGCGATTCAGTTGCTATCGAATTTCCAGAGCCGCGCCGAATTGACACCCATGCTATAAAAGTTGGCGAAAGAAGGAGGGTAGAAGGGCAAATGAAATCGGAGACAGGGCAATTGTGGATTCGCAGACGCGATCAGTTCACCGGTCGCAACTCTATTGCGAAGTCCAACCCCAATATCCGTGTTTATCCGTGTCCATCCGTGGTCAAAAACAAAAAGCGCTACCGTAAGTCGCTGCTTTTCAACCCGATCCAGCCTATTACAGACCTTGCGCCGGGGGTATACCGGGCCGGTTTTCCTCCGGCTTCTGCCTTCCGCCCTCCGCCTTTAACCCACATCCTCCCCCAGCCACTTCGGATGCTGCGCCGTCGAATCAAACTTCATCGACGTCTTAAACAACTCAAACTTGCCCTCCTTCGCCGCATCGGCTGTGCGTGCGAGCAGCGAGGCCACTTGTTCCGTACTCATCGGCTGGAATGTCTTCGCCGCCTCAATCGCCTGGTCAAGAATCTTCATACTATCGATGCCGGTGATCACCACCGACGTGGGGAGGTTGAGCGCGTAATGCAGACACTCAATCGGCTTCACGACGCCGCTTTTCAAAATGACACCGCTACCCATCGATTTCATCCCGAGCACGCCGATGCCTTGTTCCAAAAGTTTGGGCAGGACCTGGTGTTCGAAACTGCGAAAGTGCGCGTCCATGACGTTCAACGGCATCTGCACGGTATCAAAATGAAAGTCGTGCTTTGCTGCCGCTTCGAGCATGCGCAAGTGAACCGCCGGGTCTTTATGTCCAGTGAAGCCGATATAACGGCATTTGCCCGATTGTTTGGCCTCCTTCAACGCCTCAATCGCGCCGCCCTCGGCGAATGCCTGGTCGGGGTCTTCCAGGCGGATGACTTCGTGCAACTGCCACAGGTCGAGATGATCGGTTTGCAATCGGCGCAGGGACTCATCAAGTTGTTGCATCGCGGCTTTCTTCGTGCGTCCGTCGACTTTGGTCATCAGAAAAACTTTGTCGCGGTAACCGTCGCGCAACGCTTTGCCCATGCGCGTTTCGCTGGCGCCGTCGCCATCGTTGTAATCCCAACTGTTATCCATGAAATTGAGCCCGCGATCGATCGCGGTGCGCATGATGCGGATGCTTTCCTGTTCACCCTTGACCTTGCCGATGTGCGAGCCGCCGAGACCGATGCACGATACTTTTTCGCCGGTGCGCCCGAGTTCGCGGCGGGGAATTTCACTGGAACCCTCGGCCGCCCAGACGCGCGGCCCCGCTGCGGCGAGTACGCTGGTTGCAATTGCCATTTTCATAAAGTTACGCCTGCTGACGCCGGAAGTTTGCTGGCCGGCGAAATTCAATTTGCCCATAAAATTTTCCCGGATCGCGGTTTTTTCACTCCACCTTCGAAGGCTCGGCTCAGACCAGTCGTTGGACAATTAGGGTGTAACCCTGCGAGGCGCTGTCGGAGAGGCGCTTTTTGCTCAAAAACGTGCCTTACTGCCCGAATTCGACATTCGACATTCTATGGCTTCCTGCCTAATTTTAATTTAATGAAGTCGATGACGGGATATGGCCGCGGAGACTGCTCGCAGGACGGATTCAAGCTCACGGTCGAGCTGAGCTCCGTGAACCGCAAGCAGAGCGAGATTTCCATCAACCTCCCCCGGGAGATGGAAATGCTGGAAGCGCAGATGCGCGATGCGATTAACCGCCACATCGCCCGCGGGCGATTGACTGCGCGGGTGACGCTGCATTCCGGCGGCAACTCGGCGGCGCGGATGCATTTGAACGTGCCGCTCGCCAAGGCTTACACGCGCGAATTGAACAAGCTCGCGAAACAATTGAAACTCTCCGGCCAGGTAACGCTCGATCATCTCGTGCGCGCTCCGGGTGTTTTTCAAACCGACGAACAGATTGCGGAGGAGGAGGATTTTTGGCCGGCGGTTGAAAAGGCATTGGATAAGGCATTGTCGGCGCTGGTGAAAATGCGCGAGCGCGAAGGCGCGCATTTGAAGAAGGATTTGATCGATCGCGTGGCGGTCATGCGCCGGGCGGCGAATCACATCCAGGGGCAGGCGCCGAAGGTGGCCGAGCGCTATCGTGACCAGCTCATCCAGCGCATCAAGGAAGCGAATCTCCCCACGCCCCCGGCAGATGATGATCGCCTGTTGAAAGAAGTGGTCTATTTTGCCGACCGCTCGGACATCACCGAGGAATTGACACGGTTGCAAAGTCATTTCCAGCAGTTCGACGATTGCCTGAAGACCACCGAGCCGGTCGGGCGCACCCTGGATTTTTTAGCGCAGGAAATGAACCGGGAAATCAACACCATCGGCTCGAAGGCCAACGACAGCCTGATTTCGCGCGAAGTGGTGACGCTGAAAGCGGAATTGGAAAAATTTCGCGAACAAGCGCAAAACGTCGAATGAGCCGAAAGCGCCAGGAGAAAAACGAAATGAAAACTGAAGCGCAACCGATGCCGGCGAAGAAAGGCGAGACTGTGAAATCAGATAATCCGGCCAAGCATCCGACCGTCAGCCCGCTGCTCGTGCTGGTGTCCGCGCCGTCAGGTGGCGGGAAAACGACGTTGTGCCAGCAATTGCTGGCGACCCGCAAGGACATGACGCGTGCGATCACCTGCACGACCCGCGCGCCGCGCCTCGGCGAGAAGGATGGAGTGGATTACTATTTTCTCGACGCGGAATCGTTTCTCAAGCGCGTGCAGGCGGGCAATTTTTTGGAGCACGCGACCGTTTACGGCTACAGCTACGGCACATTGAAATCCGAGGTGCTGAACAAGCTGCGGCAGGGCAAGGATGTCTTGCTCAGCGTGGATGTGCAAGGTGCGGCGACCATTCGTGAGCGTGCGCAGGAGGACGTTGAATTGAAGCGGGCGCTGATCTCAGTGTTTTTGACTCCGCCTTCGCTCGCGGTGCTGGAAGCGCGCTTGCGGAAACGAGGCACGGATTCCGACGCGACGATTCAAAAGCGTTTGAGCGTCGCGCGACAGGAAATTGGCCAGTGGAAAAATTTTGATTACCTGATCATCAGCGACAGCATTCAGGAAGATGTGCGGCGGACGCAGTGCATTATCGAGGCGGAGAAAATGCGTTCACCGCGGGCCATACCGCCGGAGTTATGAATGAGCGAAACGTGATTCACGTTTTACGTTTCAAAACCGCGCATTATGAGTAAAAACAACATCGTTCTCGGCGTGACGGGATCCATCGCGGCGCATCGGGCGGCGGACCTGGCAAGTTTGCTCACCAAAAAGGGTGGCGATGTGCATGTGGTGATGACGGCGGATGCGTTGCGGTTTATCACCGCGCTGCCGTTCAAGACGCTTTCGCGAAATCCGGTCGTCACGGATTTGTATGACGAAGAGGAAGGCTGGAAGCCCACGCATATCAAGCTGGCGGATGAAGCGAGTTTGTTGCTGATTGCGCCCGCCACCGCGAACACGATCGCGAAGCTGGCGCATGGCATTGCGGATGACGCGCTGACGTGCATTGCCCTCGCGCTGAATCCGCAGGCAAAAATTTTAATCGCGCCCGCCATGAACGGAAAAATGTGGTTGCACCCGGCCACGCAGCAGAACGTGGCTGCGTTGAAGCAACGCGGCGTTGAGTTTATCGGCCCGGAGGAGGGGTTGCTTTCGTGCGGTTACGAGGGGATTGGCCGTTTGTGGCCGGTGGACAAGGTAGCCGGGCGCGCGATGGAATTGCTCGCTTGAAGAACGGCGCCCGGCGGGCCGTGCCGGTATTAGTTTGATGAAATTTGCTGACTCACGATGGATGCAAGGTCTGTTGACCTTCCGGCCCGAACCGGAGCAACAGGCTCGTCGCATCGTGAATATGCAATTGCATATCGTCCTGCCCGCGAAAGCTGGAATCATCGCCGTCATCCTCGCCTATGTTTTCACTTCGGATTGGATGCTGGAAGTGCCGAGCGCGCACGACGTGGCTCTGGATTTTCTTAGGAAATATTTTCTCGTCTACACCGCCTGCAACCTCGGCCTCGGCGCATTGTTCGTTTATTGGCGGCGATTCCCGCCCTGGATTTTTCAATGGCTCGTGTTCATTCTTGGCTTGCTGGACGGCCTGTTCGTCTCCGGATTGGTGGTGATTACGGACGGCTTTGCCAGCATCGCTTACTGGTTGTTTCCAGTCTTAATCGTGCTCAATGCCATTAGCATTCCCCTCGCCGCGCCGCAGATTGTATTGAACATGTTACTCGGCTTTTTCTATTTGAGCGCCGGCCTGCTCTATCCCAAGGTGCCATTGCCGGAACTGGACACTTCGCATCTTCTCCCTTTGCGTCAGCAAACAAACGCCGTCCTGCCCATGGTGACCAATGGAATCGTGCGGATGAATATGCCAATTTCGCCCTCGAATAGCGGAAGAACGCTCGTCAGCACGAACCGTCCAGCGCACACGAACATGACTTATTTCAGTCCT
>DASZPR010000227.1:0-2271 GCA_035550235.1 Verrucomicrobiia bacterium
TGTTCAGTTTGGCCTCGATCATTTCCCACGTAAGTCGCCGCGAGTTCCACCTGGAAAACATCGGCCGGGTTGATGGCGGCATCGGCAAAAGCGTTGGAGCGCCTTCTCAATTCGTTAACCAAAGCGAGTGCCTTGTCCGGCATCTGTAATACCACATAGACGCGCGCCAGCCAAAGCCGCGCCACGAGACCCTGTGGAGCCAGGGAAAGCGATCGAAGAAAGTTCTGCGCTGCTTCGCGATCGAGCCGTCCACGGGCAAAAACAATGCCTTGGGCCAGACAACCCGTTGGTTCATCAAAGGGGCCATCCAGATTCAGAATCTGTTGCCAATCATTGAAGTTTCCAAACCGCTCCTGGAATGCGGCGGGATTATCCACATCCGCGCGTTCACCTTTCCGGAGTTTTTGGTTGAAGTCGGCATTGGCGCTGGCCACCACGTTCTCGGGCGCAAATTGCTCAGCTTCTTCGAAATGCGCACCGGCGACTTCGAGGCGTCCCAGGCGTTGGGCAGCGACGCCCCAGGCATTGAGCGAGCGGGAGTAAACGGAGCCCAGTTGGACCGCCACGCTATTCGTTTCAAACGGAATGTGCATCGTTTCCATCCACCGTTGGCGCAAGGGAGGATTCTGTTCCGGCGGTCGCGGAGCCATGGCCGGGAGTAGAGCGCGCAGTTCGGCGTCATGCTGCTTCCAGAAGGATTCGTTTTCAGCGAATTCCGCCTCGGACAACGGAGGCGGATTTATCTCGTCGTTCGTCGAATACGGCCTCAATTCATTCACCAAGCCGTGCGGCACGGCATAAAACGCTTCAAAGTAATAACCAAAACTCGGGTGCAGGTAATAAATGGGATGCTTTTCAGCCAGCGTCTTGAGCATTTTCTGAAGTTGAACGTCTCCGAGAACAGCATCGCCGCGCGTAATGTTTGTGAAAACCTGCGGCCATTGGTCAGGGTGCTGCCGGGTTTGAAAGCGATAATAAGCGAGAGATCTGAGCGCTTGCGTGTCCAGGAACAAATAGTTGGCCGCTTTGCCACTGCGCGCGAGCCAAAAGCGACTCACCAGCAGCGGACCGGCGCCGTCGCTCAGGATTACCCCATTGGACGGCAATTTCTCAGTCAGCATGGTTGCGAAATTTTGCAGCATCGGCCCATTTGAAAATCTGATGGCCGGGACGTTCTTAAAAAGGAGGCCTAGCGGTGTGAGCACCAGCACAGCGATCACTACCGCAGCCGATGCCTGCCGTGGAAGTGTTGCGCCCTCGATCTCGCGGCGTCCGCGGCGAATTATCGGCCGGAACACCAACAGAAAGTAACCGGCGAAATACCCAATGCTGATAGCGCCGAGGAAATAAAATGGCAGGAGGCGGTCGCGGTTTATGGCCAAGATGGGAAACCGGCCCTCTGCATCCCGAAGCCCAAAACCGGTGTCGAATGTCGCCCAAACGCAAATAGCGAACAGCGCGGCGTGCGCCACGTGGAACGCCCACGTCGACAGCTTGACACCTAGTTCGCTCGTCTCGCCATAAGAGGCTTTCCAGCGAACGCCGATGATGATGATCGGCAGCAGTGAAGTCAGGGCCAGCAAAAACTGCACATGGTGCGGCGTGTATCTAAAAATAAATTCCACCGGGAAAAGTTCAGCCGCCAGATTCTGCTTCAATGGCGCCCAGAATGTCCCGTCGCTTCGCAGGTGCAAAAGCGGGAGGTAAAAATAAAACAGCAGGCCGGCCAGGAAGCTGAGAAATAATCGCGAGATAAAACGGAGTTGAAAAAAGCTCAAACCCATTATCCAAATGATGGCCCCGAGGAAAAAAGGAAATAGGCCGACTAAAATCCACGTGTCGGTGGCCGCGGCCGCATAGACCACTGCCGCCCGCAACAACCAGGATTCTCGCTTGTCAATCCGGTATTCAAGCAAACAACGCACGGCATAGGCAAAGAGCAGAAGATCAAAGATTCCGCTCGAGAAAGTCGTCGCGTTTTCCCAAAAGGTAAGCTGGAGCCCGCAGGCCAAAACCGCCAGCACAGGTGGAATCCATGCGGTCGGCACTGATAACAACGCGAGTCGGCTGTGGTTTCGTTCACGCTGCTTTTGGGTTCGGTCATGCGGCAGGAGCGCGACGCATCGGCCCAGCAACACCAGCGCGAAAAATGCGCAAACCACCGAGAAAAGGTTCATCGCCAGTGGAATCCAGGCCTCCGGCAGCCAGCGGAATGGTGAACTCACCAGAACGGACAGGGGCGCGTAGACATCGGGTGTCCATGTTTGGCCG
>DASZPR010000228.1:0-1619 GCA_035550235.1 Verrucomicrobiia bacterium
GGAAACGCTACCGATTTTCCGTTATGATTTCATCTCGATCGTTGGCGCGGCACATAAAGCGCACCCGGAAATATCCTCGGGCGGCCGCGAGGACAAGGCGCATGAGTATAGCTGGGTTGGATTGCTGCCGTGGACGATCACGGAAAATTACGCGAAACTCAAAAATGAATTTTCGTATCTCAAAACTTTTGAGACCCAGGGCGGCACGCCGGTCGAGATTGCCAATGCCAAGGAAAACATTCTTTATACCATGGGAGTGATGGGGCATTACGTGGGCGATGCCGCGCAACCGTTGCACACGACCAAGTATTTCAACGGCTGGGTGGGCGATAATCCGCATCATTACACGACGAACCATTCGTTTCATGGCTGGATTGACGGCGGTTACATTGCGAAGGCCAAAATTGAAGACGATTTGGGCGATATGAAAAAGAAAATGCATCCCGCGCAGTTCGTGACTTTCAATGGTCAGCCCGCGTCGTCAGACCAAATATTCCCGGCCGTCGTTGGATTCATCGTGGAGCAAAACAAATTCGTCGAGCCGTTGTATAAGTTGGACCAGGAGCATAAGCTCACGGGCAATGATGAATTGGGCATGCAAGGCAAGCCGGTCATCGAAGGTCAATTAATCAAAGGCGGCCAAATGCTGAGCGATATTTGGTTCACGGCCTGGCAGCAAGCCACCGTGGATGACTTTCTGGCGCGCCAGCTTCACCGGCGCAATCAGGCCCAACCTTCCGGTGGGGCACCCTCTAGCGGACCAAAATAATTCGCGAAGCAATGACGAATCACCGTGCCATGCGAATTGCGGCCATCATGGGCCTCCTCGCGGTGGCCTTGGGGGCTTTCGGCGCGCACACACTCAAGGAGACGCTGGCGCGCAGTCAAAACGGTACCGCGCTTTGGGAGAAAGCGGTATTCTACCATTTTATTCACGCGGTGATGCTGTTTGTCCTCGCGACGCGCAAACCGCTCAAGCGGGTTGCGTGGTTCGGTTTCCTGATTGGAATTATTCTTTTCTCGGGCTCGCTTTATTTGTACGCGGTGACGAGTACGAAGTGGTTGGTCGTGCTGACTCCGTTTGGCGGCGTGAGTTTCATGGTAGGGTGGATTTGCCTGATCATTTCTCCACCGGCCGACGCTAATTGAACGCTTAAGGGCTGAGCGGCGAAATCTGTTTTCGTCGTTTCGTAACCGGACAGTCCGTGTTTGCGTCTGACCGGTTGCTAAATGAGTGCCCCTACCACTTACAACGGCTGGTTGTCGTGTCTATTTTCCACCCTGCTTGCATCCGCAATCTTCAGCGCGGAGGCCGCTCCCACCAGCGAATGGGTTCATCCGGGCAAGGACGGCAAGCTCGTCTACAAAACCACTCCGGCAGGGGACAAGATCATGGATTTTTCCACCGCCGGTTATATGGGTGGCGGGGTGGCGCTTCCCGATGTGCCGGTGAAAGTGACCGTCAAGCCATCGGACGGCGACGATGATACCGCGGCAATTCAAGCGGCCATCGATTCGGTGTCCGCGATGAAACCGGAAGGCAATTTTCGCGGCTCGGTTCTGCTGGCGCCCGGCGTATTCACTTGCGCGCGGACAATTACCATTGCCGCAAGTGGAGT
>DASZPR010000229.1:0-6664 GCA_035550235.1 Verrucomicrobiia bacterium
GGGCTGTCGCTCGGAAAATCAATCGAGCCCGTGTAAGCGTCGTTATCCCCGGAAGCATTGAAGAACGACTGCCCCTGCGCCGCCATCTCCTGGAAAATTTGCTCCGCCGAGGGGTCCGGGCCGCCCCCCGATAAAAACCACGAACAGCTCAATTGTTTGGCCAGATTATCGCTCACCATCTGGTTCAGAATCACCTCAAACGGGCAGGGGTTCGGCGCTTCATAAACGATCACCTGTGACAATCCCGGCGCCATTGAGATCACCATTTCAATATCCAGCGTGACTTCAACCTCGTTGCCATTGCCACTGGGATATCCGCTTGCGCCATTGAGCAACACGTTCGAAAGCGTCACGCTCGGCAATCCTGCTTGGGCCTCATAATAGGCGATGTCATCAGCCGAATAACCATCGAATTGCAGCAGCCCCACAATCTGACCCGCGCCCGTCAACGTCGTTCCCGGCACGTAGGCCGCGCGGAAATCATACCCGCGAAAACCGCCGTTCGGACCCGAACCCGTACCGTCTGCCGGCGTATTTTGCCCGTCCGGCAGCGCCGTGTGAAGCCGCGGCCGCGCGATGGCGTAATTATCCAGGCCGCGCACACTGAGCACCTTCACCGGGCAATCAATCGATGGCTCCGTTTCCGGCGCATAAAACGTGCGCGCTTCCGTCGGGTGCCGATAAACCCGCAGTCTCGTATGAAACGCGCGCTCAATGTCATCAACCGTCCCGCCGGCTTCGAGCAACATCCGGTTCGCATGTTCGCGAACTTTCAGGCCCTGGCCCCCGGCAAATTTTTTCAATGCGGCATATTCCTGTTCCGTCGGCCCGAACCTCTCGGTGAATTGTTCGCGCGTCAGGTAGTGACGAAAATTTGGACTGGCCGGGTTGTTAATTTCGCGAAGCAGGTTGGTCAATGCCTCCTGATGATGAAACGGCAGCGTAATGGCCAGCGAGAGTTGCTGAGTGCCTTCCATGCGAGCCAACGGCTGCGCCAGGCGCGCCCCCGCCGGCACTTGGGCCACCAACGATTGCCGCGCGGTTTGAGCGAAAGTCTCGGCGCATCGGAACATTAAAGAAAACGCGGCCAGCAGGACCAATTTTGCTGCGAGCTGGCGTTTCATGGTGGCGGTTTTAATTCTGTTCAGGTTCTGGCCGGGATACTTTTCGTGCAGATAGGATGCCGTGCAGGGGGATAATGTTTCCTGGATTTGAAGAATACTGGACGCCGGTTTTACGCCCGCCTTGTTTCATCGAATGTCTCAATCGTCGCCGTGCTGGATTCGCTTTGAAATCATAACCGTTCAAATCGCGTCTGTCACGTGGGAACCGTGAAGCGGATTTGGCATTCACCACCGAAAAAATCGCCATTTTATGCCCTGAAAACACCAATTCCGCTCGACGCTGCCCCAGCCCGCTGGCAATCTTCGCGCCATGGACCACGGCCTCACAATCGACATTGTCCTTTGCATTATAGCTGCTTGGGTCGTTGCCGTTGGTTGCCAGGTCTTCCGTCAACCGCTGCTCATGGCCTATCTCGTGGCCGGTTTCGCCATCGGACCCCACGGGTTCAAATTTGTCACCGACGAAAAATCCATCGAGCAAATTTCCAGCATCGGCCTGATCCTGCTGCTCTTCATGATCGGTCTCGAGATGGATTTGAACAAAATGTTCGGCGCCGGAAAAGCGATAACGATCACCGCCGTTTCCCAAATCTTCGGCTGCATTATTCTGGGATGGCTTTTCTTTTGCATTCCGCACCTGAGCGCCAACCGCCTCGAAGCTCTCTACCTGGGCGTGGCCGCCGCCATGAGCAGCACCATCATCATCGTCAAAATTCTTTACGACAAAAGGGAACTCGAAACTCTCGCCGGCCGCATCACGCTCGGCGTGCTGGTATTGCAGGACTTGGTCTGCATCATGTTCCTGGCCATTCAACCGAACCTGAAGGATCCCTCCGCGGCGCAGTTTCTGATGGCGTTTGGAAAAGTGTTGTTGCTGGTGGCCGTGGCCCTGGTGACCAGCCGATTTTTGTTGCCGCCCGTTTTTCAATTTATCGCCCGCCAGCCCGAATTGGTCCTGATCGGCGCTCTCGCCTGGTGCTTCGCCATGGCCGGATTTGCCGGCTGGCTTGGTCTTTCGCACGAAATGGGCGCGCTGATTGCCGGCGTCATGATCTCCACCTTTCCCTACACGCTCGACATCGTCGCCAAAGTCACGAGTCTGCGTGATTTCTTTGTGACCCTGTTCTTCGTCGGTTTGGGCCTCAACATCCCGGTTCCCACGCTCGGCCTCCTGGCCGGCATGTTGATTTTCAGCGCGTTCATTATCGCCAGCCGCCTGCTTACCGTTTTCACGCCGCTCTACAAAATGAAAATGGGACATCGCGTCAGCCTTTTGCCCGCCGTCAATTTGTGCCAGATGAGCGAACTCTCGCTGGTGCTCCTCGCCCTCGGTATCAATAGTGGCGACGTCACCGAAAAATCAATGAGCATTGCCGCACTCACCTTCGCGTTCCTGGCGCTGGATTCAACCTACGCCATCTGGAAAAGCGATTTCATTCTGCGTAAAACTTCTCCGATTCTCACGCTGCTCGGCCTGCCCGACCTCGCTGAAACCGAAACGGCCTCATCGGATGCTGAAGCCAAAAGGCGCATTTTCATCCTCGGTTTTTCCTGGACGGCCAGTTCCTTGTTCGAAGAAATCATGCTCCGCAGACCGGCGCTGTTGCCGGAAATTCAAGTCGTCGACTTCAATCCTCAGGTCAACGAGCGATTGCGCAAGCGCGGCGCGCACGTGGTCTATGGCGATATTGGCCAGCGCGATGTCCTGCTGCACGCCGGCGTCGGCGCCGCGGAAACCATCATCTGCTCGCTGCCCGACATGATCCTGAAAGGCACCAGCAACCTCAAACTACTCCGCCAACTGCGCGAACTGAATCCCACCGCGAAAATCGTCGTCAACGCCGAACGTCTTTCCCACATCCCCGATCTCTACGCCGCTGGCGCCAACTACGTGACCGCCCCGCGCCTTCTCGAAGCCGTCGAGTTGGTATCCGTCATCGAAGCCGCCGACAAAGATATGCTCGACCAAAAGCGCGTTGCGCAAGTCGCCTCGCTGGAAGAACGCGACGAAGTGATTCCGTAAACCTGGGAGCGCCGCCTGCCTGCGGCTCACGAAAGTTTAACTCAAACCAGTCCTTCAGCCCTCGAAAGAAGAATCAATCCTCGCTATCATCCTTATTTCCCGGATAGCTGAATCGAACAATCTGTCGGCTGAAACACAACAATAACACCGCAATGATGAACCCCGGCACGCCGGTTGTAAAATAGGCGCCCACCGCGGCTTCATTGTTCGAATCCTGCAACGCCTTCAACAAATACGCCACCGCAAAAGCCAGGTACCACAGGGAAAACAACAACAAACAAACTCCAATAGTTCGAAGGATGACCCCGAATATGTCTCGTGCTTTCATATTGAGTTCCGATGGTTAGTGGGGATTGCCCAAACAAATTTCCAAAGAGAAGTTCGCAGCGCTTTCCGCGCTGACGCTGTATTCTTGATCTACCGCGTGGATTCGCCTCCCTCTCCGCCACGAAGTGGGGGAGAGGGGCGGGGTGAGGTGTGGCTCAGGGTTTAAGGGGACGAAGTTCAAATTCTTATTTGGAAATTTAATTTTGCAATCGCTCTAGAATTGTTACTCCGCCGCGCCCACAGTCATGCCCTTATTCGTGACTCGACACAATCCCATTTGTCGGGAACGCCTGCCGATACGCCCGCGCATGTTCCAGAATTACCAGATCATTCGTGTCCCGCCGCGATTCCGGAATTCCCCGGAGCATCGATTCCAATACCGCCATCTGTCCGTCGAGATCGATTTCCACCAACTGCACCGCCTTGTTGGTGTCTCCCGTGCGAAAATAATAAAGCGTCGTGTGATCCTTCTCAACTTGCGTCGCCGCCGAGTCCGCGCAGAAACGGTAAAGATACTGTTGATACCAACGCGACGTGGCCAGTCCGCCGCCCACCGTGCCAAGAATCAAAGCGCTGATGATAAGAAGGAAAGCTCGCTTTTTGCTCACGGCCGAAGAGTAAGCCAGGGACCATTTGAATGAAATCTTCTTTCATCGCGGATCGAATGACTTCCACCGCTCACGGCTCACTGCTCGTTGGCTGGCGCGGAAAGAAGTTCTTTCGCCGTTTCCAAATCCTTCCGACGCACCTGCACTCGCACGTAGCCGTAGGTATTTAAATTGAAACTGATCGTTTGCATCAGGAACTCGTCAGGAATGAAACCCTCGATGCCGGCGGCCTCCAATCGGCTCAGTATCAAATCCGCATCCACCAATTTTTGCGTCGAAACCAGTGTGACCAGTTCATTGGACGGATCGGATTCAGGAACGCCCACCGTTTCCGCGGCTGCGGTTTTGAACTCCTCCGTCCCACATTCCCGGCACCGCGCCGCCGCCTCCTCGTTTTCCCTGCCGCAATAGGCGCATTCTTTCATGGTGTTAGGACTGTTTTAAAGCCGCTGGTTTGCTGTGTCCAGGGCAGATTTTCACTCGTCCGAAGCGCTCTGGCGATTTGAGCGGAAGCAAAAGCTCAGTGAAGCGCTTTTCCCGTCTGTCTCTCTCGCAAAAACTAAAAAAATTGCCCTTTTTAGCGGCGACAATAGCGGTAGGGCAGACGCATCTAAAACTGTTGCAATCAGTATTTGGTCGGCGTGATGGAGATTTTGAACCCGACATCAAATTATCGTAACAATAAAATTGAAACTCCCCATTTGCTGCTGGTTCAAATGGGGAGTTTCGTTTTTTATCTGAACCTTAAACCAGACAGTCTTTCTGTCCTCGGACTATCTTCTAGGGGCAAAATCCTCGGCCTTGCATCCCTATTCGCGACCTCCATTAACTTTGAATCGAAGGTTCTCTCGAAATCCCTTGAAATTTAGATGCGTCTGCCCTGACAATAGCGGTATCTTTGCTTGACCTTTCCGTATAAACAGGCACATTACGCGGCTCGGTTTTTAACCAGGTTAATTGGTTAAATAGGTTAAACTGGTTAAATAAGTTAAGGGATTGGACCCTCTGGTTCTGATTTAACTCATTTAACAATTTAACTTATTTCACCGACAAGCATTTAACCTATTTTGCCGATCAACAACGATTTAGACAACATGCAGCACATTCGAAATATCGCCATCATCGCGCACGTCGATCATGGCAAAACCACCCTCGTGGAT
This sequence comes from Verrucomicrobiia bacterium, assembly GCA_035550235.1. Lineage (GTDB taxonomy): Bacteria > Verrucomicrobiota > Verrucomicrobiia > Limisphaerales > DASXHY01 > DASXHY01. Next base: position 5,243 of record DASZPR010000229.1, read on the forward strand.
TGCTTGCTCAAGCAATCCGGCACCTTCCGCGCCAACCAGCACGAATCCCAGGAGGAACGCCTCATGGATTCCATGGATTTGGAAAAGGAAAAGGGCATCACCATCCGCGCCAAGAATGCTGCCTTCAAATACAAGAATTACCACATCAACATCGTCGACACTCCCGGACACGCCGACTTCGGCGGCGAAGTCGAACGCATCATGAACATGATCGACGGCGTGCTGCTCGTCGTGGATGCCGCCGACGGCCCGCAGGCCCAAACGCGCTTCGTGCTCCGCAAAGCCCTCGAAGCCGGCGCCAAGCCCATCGTCGTCATCAATAAAATCGATCGCGACAACGCCAACCCCAAAAAAGTGCTCGACCAGGTTTTTGAATTGTTCATGTCGCTCAACGCCACCGATGAGCAGCTCGATTTCCCGTTCATCTATTGCTCCGCCAAACAGGGTTACGCCAAAACAGAGCTCGAACATGTCACCGGCACCATGGAACCGTTGTTCGATGCCATCACCAAACACATTCCCCCGCCGCGCGCCAAAGCCGGCGACGGTTTCCAGATGCTCGTCGCGAACCTGGATTACAGCGATTATCTCGGACGTATCGCGTTCGGAAAAATTTACGAAGGCAAAGTGAAAGTCGGTGATCCCGCCATCTGCCGTCATGGCCATGGTAAAATTACCAAAGGCAAAATCACCGCCATCTTCCACTTCGAAGGCATGAAACGCATCGAAGTAACCGAAGCCCACGCCGGCGACATCGTTGGCCTCACCGGTTTTGAAGAAGTGTTCATCGGTGAAACCATTTGCGATTCGGAAGCACGCGAGGCGCTGCCGTACATCCCGATTGATCCCCCGACCATCCAGATGGAATTCGCCGTCAACGACAGCCCGCTCGCCGGCAAAGACGGCAAGCTCGTCACCGCGCGGCACATCTGGGATCGCCTCGTCAAAGAGACCCGCACCAACGTCGCCCTCCGCATCGCGCAAACGTCCGATCCGAAAATTTTTGCTGTCAGTGGCCGTGGCGAAATGCAAATCGCCATTCTCGTCGAGCAAATGCGCCGGGAAGGTTACGAAGTGCTTGTCTCGCGTCCGGAAGTGCTGTGGAAAAAAGACGCCGCCGGCAATCCGCTCGAACCCATCGAGAAATTATTCGTCGAAGTTCCTGCTGAAAACCTCGGCACCATCATGGAAAACCTTGCCACCCGCAAGGCCCAGATCACCAACATGAACCACGTGGGCGACCAGGTTTCCGTGGAAGCCCTCGTCCCGATGCGCGGATTGATCGGTTTTGAAACCGACCTCGTCAATTCCACCAAAGGCATGGGCGTCATGAGCCATTTGTTCCATGAATACGGCGAGGATCGCGGCGAAATCGCGGCGCGCAAGAATGGCTCGCTCGTCAGCATGGACCAGGGCGAAGCC
>DASZPR010000230.1:0-4550 GCA_035550235.1 Verrucomicrobiia bacterium
GATCGCGCGCTTCCCAGACGATTCTCGCGCGGGATAAATCAACTCCGGGAGCGGAAAGGGTCACGTTGATTTTTTGGCCGGATTGCGGACGCTCAGGTAGCCCGTTGATTTGGCCAGCAACCGCTTTCCACGCCTGATTTCGCGCGGGGCTGCGGCCCATCATCCACGAGAGATACGCCAGCGCGCGCGCCTGGTTTGGTATCACAAACTCCTGCGACAAATTGAAACTGTCGCCCCAGCGATCATAAATAGGGTAGGGTGATTTGCCGTCCGAGTCAGCGGGGAAACTCAGCGCGCCCAATTCTTTTCCGTAAAGTTCCATCCATCCGAAACCACTCTGAATATTTCCCAGTGGAATGCCGCTCGGCGGCAAAACCCGGCGGTCATTTTCGGCGTACTGATCCACGATGTCACGCTGGCGTTTCCAACCGAGACCGGTCAAATAAGTCACGTTCACCGGATTGCAACCCGCTTCGTAATTCAGATTGCCAAGAATCGCCTCCACATATTTCGGTCGCGGATCATTCATCTGCGGAAAATCCAATTGGCAGGCGACCGCAAGTTCAAACGCCGCGTCGCCTGAAAAATACCACCCCGCGGTCATCGTGGCTTTGGTTTCGCTGGGAAAACTCGTGCCGTAGGCGCTTTCCTTCGAACGACGCAATTGATCATCCGCCGTCGCGATGATTTCGTTCTCGCAATCCGCCAGCAGCGTCGGGTTAAGTTGCTCGCGTTTGAGGCGTCCGCTGCGAGCGGCGAACGCGTAATCGCGAATCGCGTTTCCCCAGCACGCGTACATGCGCCACCAACCCCACAGCCGCGTCGCGGGATCTGACGGCTTCAACCACGCGGCAAGTTTGTCCTGAAAGGACTGATCGCCCGTGGCGAGGAACAATTCGCACGCGGCCCACGCGAGTTCGTCTTTGTCCATCGAGTCATCACCATAATGCGTGATTTTTTGATACGCGCCGTCCGCGCCATATTTCGTCAGTGCGCGGTCGAGAAAGGCCCAACCCTTCTTCGCCTTCTCGAGATAAAGCGCGGCCGCCTCGGGAAATTGTTGCTTGAACTTTGGCGATGAGGCGCATTGCGCCAGCGCCGCCACGGCCGCGGCGGTCACCGATGTTGTTTTAGGATAAACAATTTGCGGATCGCCATGATCCGGCAGCACGTCGATTTCGTATTCACGCTCGCGCGGATAAACGAGGAAATAAAACCCGCCATCCGCATCCTGCATTTTGGCGAGGAAATCGGCCTCCCATTTCGCCTCTTCCAATAAATCACTTTTGCCATCGCCGCTTTCCGGCAGTCCTAAATTATCCAAAGCCACCGCTCCGGGAAAATTATCCGCTGCGAAAACGAGGTAATGAATAAACCACGCGCTGTCCTCGGTGTATTTGCTGTAATCCCCCGCGTCATGATGGCCACCGCGCACATCCACCGGGCCTTTGTTCACGAAAGGAAACAGGCTCGCCGCAACATTCTTCAACGGCGGCGCGGTTTGCGCCGGGTTTTTGTTGTCGGGCGATGCGTAGCCCGCGAGCGTCTCATTCACAAAAGCAAATCTCCCGGACATCGTCGGCACCTCCGCCGGCGCGACATGGCACGGATCATGGACGAATCGCGTGAACGGCATTTCATTCGCCGTGCCGCAGCGTTGATGATAAATGCCCAGGGCATACGTCCGGGCAAACGCGGCCGCAATGTCCTCGTCGATAAAAAAAGGAAACGAAGCGCCCAGACCGGGCACTTGCAACCGATATTCACCGGGCGTTTTGAAATTAGAAAAGTCGGCTTCGAAAACTTCTTTATAACATTCAACGGGAAAACCGACATCAAGTCGGTGAGTGAGTTGGCCGGCAAAAACATCTTTTCCTGTCGCGGCTTCAATCAGCTTAAAATTCACCAGCGGCGGAGTCGCCTTGCCGATTTCCATTTCGCCGAGGCTTCCCAAATAAAAACCAACCATCGCCTTCTTCGGGAGGCTTGGTATGTAGCCGACTTCGTTCACGTGAATGGCTGGACTCCACCGCAATGAATCCATCTCCGCGGCAAAATGCGTCTCACCCGGCCACAACTTTTTATCAGGATTGATGACGGTGACGGATTGTCCATCTGCGATGGGCGTGGCGAGTTGAAGATACAAATAATTTCCAATGCGCAAATCGCGTTGCTTAAGCGGGGCGTACAACACGCGTCGCTTGAATCCAACCGAAATCACCACGTCGCTTTTTCCATTAACCGCCACCGAGAATTCCTTCGTGCCTGGAAGGATCGCTTTACCGGATTGGTCGACGAAATTCCAGACCGTCACGTCAGAGTCCGCCTTCTTGGTCGTGATCAGTGTCAGTTCCAGGAGGTTCGGCGATAGAATCCTCAGTTGATGCGCCCCGACCGGTGGCATCGCGAGCGGATTATCGTCAGAAATAAGAAGTTCTTTCGCCGGAGATTTCGAAAGACAGAGCGCGAACACGAAACCGGCGAGCAAACGAGTGCGAAACATTTTTTAACCGTCGCGTAACATTCCGCTTCTGGCAAAAACTTTCGGGGTAGGGTTTTGCCCCAAATCCCCTCGGAAAAAAATGGGGATGAAGGAGTGCTTGCCGTTGAACAACGCGCTTTGGAATTGAAAAAAAATTGCAAAATTTTGTGAAATCGTTGGCGCAATTCTCGAACCGCGGTATTTTTCATGGCGGCGACTGCCTGGCGCACGCGCAAAAAACCTATGCAAAAAATCCGAGTTATTCTGGCCGATGATCACACCGTGGTCCGACAGGGACTGCGCGCGTTGCTGATTGCTGAAGGAGATATTGATATTGTTGGTGAGGCCGAGAATGGCCGCCAGGCAGTGCAAATCGTGCGGAAACTGACGCCGGATGTCGCGGTGATTGACATTGCCATGCCCCAACTCAATGGCCTGGAAGCGACCCGGCAGATTACGAAGACCGTGCCCTCCACCAAGGTCTTGATTCTTTCCTCCTACAGCGACGACGAATACGTGCAGCAACTCACCGAAGCCGGAGCCGCCGGTTATTTGATTAAACAAACCGCCGCGAATGAGTTGCTGAAGGCAATTCGGGAAGCGCATCGCGGCAATGCCTATTTCAGTCCCTCGATTGCCAAACGCTTGCGCGACCAGTGCCGCGAGGCGTTTGTGAGCGGCCAACCCAGCCGGCGGCGCACCGATCAACTGACCGCGCGCGAAGCGGAAGTGTTGCAATTGATTGCCGAAGGCCGCGCCAATAAACAGATTGCGGCGGAATTGTGCATCAGCATCAAGACCGTCGAGAAGCATCGCCAACAGGTCATGAACAAGCTCGGCATTCACGATGTCGCTGGATTGACGCGGCACGCCATCGCCAAGGGCATTATTGAGAGCAGCACGGGATTACGAAGCGGGCTCTAGGAAAAGAGCGCTTCATTAATCTTTTCTTCGGTCCGGGATCTTGCGACCATACTGTCGCAACCGCTCATGAGTTCGATTCAAGACTTCCGAAACTTCTATGCGCGTTCCGTGGTCTCAAAGTATGGCAAAACCGACGAACGGATAGTCGCCGCCTTCGCCGCCGTCCCCCGGGAAAATTACGTCGGCCCCGGCCCGTGGAAAGTATCCACGCTTTTTTCGGGATACATCGATACTGTCACCGACGACCCGCGGATTCTTTATCAGGACGTGCTCATCGGGTTGATCACGGATCGTTTCATCAACAACGGCCAACCCAGCCTGCACGCGCACTGTCTTATCGCCTGCCATCCGCAACCCGGCGAATTCGTCGTCCACATCGGCACCGGCACCGGCTATTACACCGCGATACTCGCTCAACTTGTTGGCGCGAGCGGCAAAGTTTTGGGCTACGAAATTGAAAACAGCCTTGCCGACCACGCGCGACGCAACTTGAGCCACCTGCCGACCGTGAACATCGTTACCGGTTCTGCTTGCGAGGGCATGCTTCCCCGCGCGGATGTCATCTACGTTAATGCCGCGGCCACGCATCCCATGTCCTCCTGGCTCGACGCGTTGAAGATAGGCGGACGCCTCATCTTCCCGCTCTCGCCAGATAAAGCCCCCGGCTGCATGCTGCAGGTGACGCATGTTGCCGAAAATAAATATGCCGCCATGGCGGTTATCGGTGCCGCTTTCACTCCGTGCATTGGCGCCCGCACCAGGGAAATGTCAGACATTTTGGTTGCCGCAATGAAAAAGCAACCCATGGCCGCCGTGAAATCCTTGCATCGGAATAATTCTCCGGACGCCTCGGCGTGGTGCGCCGGGGAAGGTTGGTGGCTTTCCACGCAGGCTGCAGATTAATCGGACTTCAAGGTTTCTGTGACGCGCCGCCTTGGCCCGCCCTATCATTCCACTCGGTTGATTTTTCAAACTTTCGGGTGCAAAACCCCATGGCGAAAAACTCGTTTCGGCCAGAATGTCAAACCGGAACGATCGATGTGTTTCACAATGAGACGCGTAAGGTCGATCCGAAGAAAGAAGACGTTATGAGCCTTGGAACAATATTGATCATCCTGTTAATACTTGCGCTGATTGGTGTGTT
>DASZPR010000231.1:0-5484 GCA_035550235.1 Verrucomicrobiia bacterium
CGCCGGATTGCGCGGCGAGGTCATCAAGTCCGACAATCTGGCCGACATCAAACTTTTTGCCGCCACGTTTCTTTCCGGCGCGGCCAGCGCGTTGACCGAAAAGCAGCAGACCGTTTTCGGTCCCATCAACAGCCCCACGCTCAACAACGCGCCCTTCGCGGGCGCGCAGGCCGTGCTGCAAACCTACGCCCAGCAAATTCTGGATTCGATCCAGAAGGACGGGTTTTACGTCCGCGTGCCGAGCGGAAAACAGTTTTATCTCTACGTCCTGCAAACCATTGATGACGCCGATGCCTCGCCCGGCGGCATTGGATTTCCCGTGGTCGAAGAAAACTCCAGTCAAACCATCACCAAATCAAAACGATGAAAACATTTTATCTCATTCCCTTGCTGTTTCTGTCCGCGTGTTCCACCGCGCCCAGGCTGACATTGAAACCACAGCAACCGCCGCCGCTCGCGGACAATTCGGACGTCCGCTATCCCGAAGTCCTCCACGCCTACCACGTCGGACGCTACACCGACCCGAATGACGATTTGATCATGCACGAGCAGCACGTCGTCTATCGCGTCGAGGAAAACACCCGCTGGAATTTTCATCCCGGCCCGGCAGCCGGAAATCTGACCACCGCGCCGGCGCGGGACGCGGCGTTTGCCCCGGTCCCGGTCAACGATGCCATTCTGGCCGAGGTCAATTCGCAGCGGCTCGCCACCAGTGAAATCATGTTGCAAACCCGCACGTTGTCGGCGGCGCTGGTGCAGTTCCAGACGGCATTGCAGCAAACCAAGACTAATTTGCAGGAAACAGCCCGGCTCCGCCAAACGGTAAATGCAATGCAAGTGCAATTAAATGCAATGCAATTGAACCCGTCCGCAGCCACGGAACCGGGGCCGGCGCAGTCCCTTTGCCAGACCAACGAACCCGCCGATTCGTTGAGTCCGTGAAACGCTTTGCCGGCAATCACGCCGGTAAAATTAACAAACAACAACTAACCTCATTATGAGCACAACAAAAACAAAACCTGCGCCCAATGGCGCCGCCAGTGCAACCGCCGCGTCACCCGACCCGTCCACCTACCGGGTCAATCCCGAAGTGGAGGCCAAGATTGACTCCTATATCAAAGAAAACCCGAAACATTGGTCCTACCTGCAAAGTATGCCCCGCGAACGGCTGGAACGCACCGTCGTCTTGAATGAAGTGCGCCAGCTCGAACGCCAGCAACGGATGCGTGAGGGCATCATGAATCGCATCAATGCCAATCCCGAACTGAAACAGGCCTACGAGGTTCTCGTGAAGAACGTCCCCGAAGAACAGCGTGAAGAGGTCATGAGCCAGATTGCACGCCAGACCCAGCGCGCCGTCTCGCGTTCCCAATCCCAACAACAACCGCGCGGACAGGCGGTGGGGGTTTGAAGACGCCAAGGCCGGTCTGACTCTGGCAACGGAGTCAGACCGCACCCGGTTGCTGAAGGTGAATTGAGTCAATGAAACCAAGTGGTTAATGTGTAGGCACTAAATATGCTCCCAATAAAAACGGGTGGTAATTGCATAAATATGCACCTTTTCATCCGAATCTTTTTGTGCGGGCTGGTCGTTTTTGAACACTTCGTTTCAATGTTGGCTCAGCTTTCACCGGGTGGATTGGGCATGTTCAACTGCTGTTGTAGATCATCGGCAATCCTCAACCATGAGAAAGGAATCAGAAATGAGCAACTTGTCTAAAGCTGTCGTTCATCACCAAAACCAGGTTGGGGTCTTGTCCGAAGGGCTGCATCATGGGCCACCTGAATATCATCGGTCCGGTAGTGATTAAACTTCGCTTCGAGCGGGGATGGTCACAGGAGATTCTGGCGGCGCGGTTGCAATGCCAGGAACATGATATTTCGCGTGACGTGGTGGCCAACATCGAATCCGGCCGCCAACAAATCACGGATAAACATATCCGGGCGCTGCAAAAGGCGTTCGAGGTGCCGGTCGTCCGGCTCTTTCCCAAGGCGGTTCAGGAACTGGACGAAAAATTTTCTCTGCGTGTGTCCGTCGCTCCCAAGAAAAAATCACGTCAACGCCGGCACTACACCCGGCATTAAACCAAATCCAAAACCAACCCGGCTTGCTCCTCCGCGCCGGTGCTGGCAAATTTTTCATGGCAGTCAGACGAACAACGGCAGATGACCAGCTTGACCTTTTTTCACAGAGGCCGACTTATGAAAGCATTGACTCAATACGGACGGATGGCCGAGAAACCCTGGCGCGAACATTGCCCCAAAATGGTGGGCGCACTGGAGGCGCAGGGACAGTTGCACGCGATGTTGCTGGAGGCCGAGGAGAAGACGAAGGACGAGATGATCGAATTGACGCAGCAATTCAGAAAGCAGGGGCTGACCGCGCAGCAGGCCCACGACCGGGCCTGGGAAATGGTGCGGGAGAATTACATCCTGCTCCCCGCCGAGTCCTAGCCAACGACGACGCCCCCGGAAATCCTGGCAGCTACCGCATCACCGACGCCGACCGGCTCGGCGAGGGCGGCCTCAAACAGAAGTTTTCCCAAAATCTCAAGGCTATCGAAATTTTGCGGGCGCTGGATGCCGAAAACCGGCAGGCAACAACGGACGAAAAGGCCGCGCTGGTCAAATATGTCGGCTGGGGCGCGATGCCCCAGGTGTTTGACGTGGACAGCACCGGCTGGCGCAACGAACAAATCCAGCTTTCCGAAATGCTCTCCGACGAGGAACACCGTTCTGCCCGCGCCACCACCATCAACGCCCATTACACCGCCCCGGTCGTTATCCGCTCCATGTATGAAGCCGCCCAACGCTTCGGATTTCAGGGCGGCAAAATTTTGGAGCCAGCCTGCGGCATCGGCCATTTCATCGGCCTCATGCCGGAAGCGATGCTGAAAAACTCTGCCATCACCGGCATCGAAATTGACCCCTTGACCGCGCGCATCGCCAGCGCGTTGTATCCCGACGCCGACATCCGCCAGCAGCCGTTTGAAAAATCCAAGTTGATGGACGATGCGTTCGACCTCGCCATTTCCAATGTCCCGTTCGGTGATTACTCCGTCCATGACCCGCGCTGGAACGATTACAAGTTTTCCATCCATGATTATTTCTTTGCCGCCGCGCTCGACAAGGTCCGTCCGGGCGGTCTGCTGATGTTTGTCACGTCGCGGCACACCCTCGACAAGCAGGATTCCACCTTGCGCGAGTTGCTCGCCTCCAAGTCTGAATTTTTAGGCGCGATCCGTTTGCCCAACACCGCGTTTAAGAAAAACGCCGGCACGGAAGTCACCACCGACATCGTGATGTTGCGCAAACTGCGCGCCGGCGAATCGCCGCATGGACCGGCGTGGAAAGCTGCGGTGGATTTCGCCAACGGCCACGGTGAGAAATTCGTCCTTAACGAATACTTCGCCACGCATCCCCACATGATGCTCGGAACCATGCGGCTGGCGCGCGGCATGTATCGGCAGGGCGAACCAATCCTGGCCCCGGACGACCGGGAATTAAGCGACGCGCTGGCCCAAGCCGTCGCCCGGCTGCCGCAAAACGTCTATCAAATCGAAACCGCAACCGTTGCAAAAAAAACTTTTGATCCGGCGATCCCCGCGCCGGAAGACATCAAACCCAACGCCTATTGTGTCCATGAGGATGGACGATTGTGCATCAACGAGGACGGTGTGTTGCAGCCGCTCGATGATCTCCCGGTCGAGACGCGCTCCCGCATCCGGCGGTTGATTGACGTGCGCGACGCTGTGCGCCTCTGTCTGCGCTCCCAGCTTGACGGTAGCAACGAGGAACAGGTCGCCGACGCGCGCTTTCAACTGAATCTGGTTTATGACCGTTTCGTTGCCCGGTTCGGGGCAATCAACGCCCCGGTCAATCAGCGGGCGTTTTTTGGCGATCCCGACCAGCCGCTGCTGCTGTCGCTGGAAAATTACAATGACGAGACGAAGGTCGCGGCCAAGGCCGCTATCTTCCGCGAACGCACCATCCACCATAAACAGCCCGTTGAATCCGCCGGCACGCCCAAGGAAGCCTTGCTGGTCACGTTGAACGAAAAAGGCAGGGTTGACCTTGACCACATGGCCGGCTTGTTGGCGCGTCCGGCGGAGGATTTTCTTCTCGATTTGAAGGGCATGATTTTCCTCAATCCGCAGACGAAGCAATGGGAAACCGAAGACCAATACCTGTCGGGCAACGTCCGCGAAAAGCTGGTAGCGGCGGACACCGCCGGCGTCAACGACCCGCGTTTCCGCGACAACGTCGAGGCGCTAAAATCCGTCCAGCCGGAGGATTTGCCGGCCACCGAGATTGACGTGCGGCTGGGCGCGGCCTGGCTGCCGCCAGCCGATGTGGAGCAATTCATGCACGAATTGCTCGGCGTGCCGTCGGGCGTGCAGGTCGGCCACATCCACGCGCTCGGCTCGTGGCATATCAACGCCAATTGGGAAGCCAAGGGCGCGACCGCCAACACCACGGATTGGGGCACCGACCGCTACACCGCCCTCGAACTCATCGAAGAAACCTTGAATCTCAAAACGCCCACCGTCTATGACTATGTGGACAAAAAGCCGGTCGTCAATGCGCAGGCGACCGAGGCCGCGCGCGAAAAGCAGGAGCGAATCAAAGAACGGTTCAAGGAATGGGTCTGGCAGGATGACGCGCGGCGCGAACGGCTTTGCCGCCTTTACAACGACACGTTCAATCACAGCCGGGTCCGCACTTTCAACGGCGAGCATCTGACCTTGCCCGGCGCCAGCGCCGCCATTCAGTTGCAGTTGCACCAGAAGTCGGGTGTGTGGCGCATCCTGCAAACCGACAACACGCTGCTCGGCCATGTTGTCGGCGCGGGCAAGACGTTCACGATGGTCGCCGCCGCCATGGAATTGAAACGGTTGCGCCTGGCGAACAAGCCCCTCTTTGCGGTTCCCAATCACATGCTCGGCCAGTTCTCATCGGAACTGCTGATGTTGTATCCGGGCGCAAACATTTTGGTCGCCGGCAAGGAGGACTTTGAGGCGAAGAACCGGAAGAAACTGTTCAGCCGCATCGCCACCGGCAACTGGGACGCCGTCATCGTCACGCACTCCGGCTTCGAGCGCATCCCGCTCTCGCAGGAAACCCAGGTGCGGTTCTTTCAGGAACAAATCGAGGAATTGGATAAAATCAAACGCGAACACGCCGGCAATGAAAACCGGCGCTTGGTCAAGGAGATTGAAAAAGCCAAGAAACGGCTGGAGGCCAAACTGCAAGACCTCGCCGCCGCGCACAAAAAAGACAACACGCTCACGTTTGAGGAACTCGGCATTGACCGGTTGTTTGTGGACGAGGCGCATTATTTCAAAAATCTGTTCTACGTTTCCAAGATGACGCGCATCGCCGGTTTGCCGCAGACGGCCAGCGAGCGGGCGTTCGATATGTTCCTGAAAGTGCGCCATGTCCAGTCGGTAAACAACGGCGGCGGCGTGGTGTTCGCCACCGGCA
>DASZPR010000232.1:0-11209 GCA_035550235.1 Verrucomicrobiia bacterium
GGTGCAGCAGAACTTTGTGGCGGCCCAATTCGACCACTTCGATTTCTCTGAGCGGCAGACAGGAATCGGTCTGGCCCGTGACCGCCGTCACCGGCGCGATTTTTTCCAGCTCGGAAATCATTTCCATCGTGCCTATATCGCCGCCATGAATGATGTGTTCCACGCCCTTGAAAAGTTCGGGGATTTGCGGGTCTAAAAAATTATGGGTGTCGGAGATAACGCCAATTTTCATCAATAGGAAATGTAGGGGTTCAATTAAGATTCAAGACTGGACAAGAGCGTGAAATCGAATTCACGCAACACGTTTCACGTTTCAAGCACCGCGCCTCACGCCTTCGCCTCCTCCGGAGCCGGTTCGCCGTCAGCCGCCTCGGCTTCGTCCGGACGCACCCCGGCCAATTTGTCGGCCGGCGATTCCGATGGCGCCGTCAGTTTCTCGGCTGCAACGAATAGTGCCGTGAATATTCCCGTCCCGAGCAGCGTATTGCGGAAAAATTCGAGCGTCGAAGGCCAGCCGCCGATGCCTTTGGTCAGCGCGAGTATCCAACTGACGAACGTCTTCACGTATTCAGCGTTCTGGAAAGGATTGAAAAACCACGATGCTGTATTGGAGATCAGGTAAAACAAAACTGCTCCCAGCAAACTACCGCCCAGCAATGACCCAAATGACGATTTTGGCTTGAATCGTCTGCCCAAAAAAACCAGCACAGCATAAGCCGCGTAATTAAACGAGAGATTCGCGAGATTGGGGCCGCTCCAGACATCAAACTGCGGGTTCTTGTGCTGATAATAAAAATTCAGGCCGATATCCGTGGCCAGCAGCACGACCAACGGCAGCCACCACGAAAGTCGCTTGGGAAAATAAACGCCTGCGCAGAACGCCAGCGCATACGCCGCACTGAGATTCCAAGGCAGCAATCCCGGCCATCGGCTCAGCGCAAACAGCGCCACAAAGACGAACGGCAGGACTTGATTCCATTTTTGTTTCACCATTCCGAGCATACCCCGACTCGCCTCCGATTCAAATTCCTAATTGTGACCGCGAAATACGCAAAATACACTAAAGACGAATTTCGAGCGAGGTTGCCACATTGTCGCTTCTTCTCACTTTTCGTGTATTTGGCGTGTTTTGCGGTTTATTCAATTGTAGCTTGCGGAAAATTATTGCCGATGCCGCCGTCCATCCCTCTCGAAAAACTCTTCGCCATCATCCACGAAGACGACGAACTGCTCGTCATCAACAAACCGGCGGGCTTGGTGTGTCATCCCACGAAGACAGACGAATATTCGAGCCTGATCAGTCGCGTGCGCCTGTATTTGGGCAAGGACAAACCGCCGCATCTGGTGAATCGCCTCGACCGCGAAACCAGCGGTGTGACCCTGGTTGCTAAAACCGACGTTTCCGCCCGCGAACTGCGCCGGCTTTGGGAAAATCGCCTCGTCGAAAAAGAATACCTCGCCATCGTCCATGGTCACATCCGCGAAGAATCGGGCTTAATCGACGCCCCCCTCGGCAAAGACGAATCGAGCCGTGTGGCCGTGAAAGATTGCGTGCGTGCCGACGGGCTGCCCTCACAAACGGAATTTACCGTCGCGAAAAGATTTTCCCGCGCGGAAGGCGAATTCACCCTGCTGCGCGTCCGCCTCTTGACCGGCCGCAAGCATCAGATACGCATTCATCTGGCGCACCTCGGCCATCCGATTCTTGGAGATAAAATCTACGGCAGCGACGAAGACATGTACCTCGCTTTGGTCGAAAACCGTTTAACGGATGAACATCGCCGCAAACTGATTCTTCCCAATCAGGCGTTGCACGCCTGGAGGTTGCGCTTCGCCTGGCGCACGCGCGACCTGGAATTTAAATGCGAGCCGGAAGCCGCTTTTCGCACGTTCACCGCAGAGACCAATTCGTGTTAATCCGGGCAATTCGTGTCCACCCTGCTCTGGTTTGCTTCCGAAAAAATCCGTGTTCATCCGTATCCATCCGTGGTTAAAATAATTTCGTGCTCGTGATTCCTAAAACCATGCGCGCCGCTGTGTATCGCGGCGCGAACGCTCTTCGCACCGAAACCGTTCCGGTCCCACGTATCGGCAGAAATGAATTACTCGTGCGAGTCGCCGCCTGTGGCGTTTGCCCGACCGACATCAAAAAAATCCACTACGGCACCGTGCCGCCGCCGCGCATTTTCGGCCACGAAACCGCCGGCACTATTATAAAGATAGGCGGGGAGGCGAGCACCCTCGCAAATCGCTTCAAAGTCGGCGACCGCGTCGCGTTGCATCATCACGTTCCCTGCATGGAATGCCATTTCTGCCGTCACCATGCCTTCGCCCAATGCGCCCAATATAAACGCACCGGGATCACCGCCGGCTTCGAACCCGCCGGCGGCGGCTTTGCCGAATATGTCCGAGTGATGCCGTTTGTGCTTCCGGGAGTGGTGAAAATTCCCGCCAAAAACTCATTCGAAGAGGGCGCCATGTTGGAACCGGTCAATACAGTGCTTAAAGCCGTGAAACGCCTGGCGCTCTTACCGGGCGATAACGTATTGGTGGCGGGGCAGGGGCCCATCGGCCTCATGTTCACCAAGCTGTTGCAATTGCGCGGCATAAACGTCCTCGCCACCGACCTGCTCGAATCCCGCCTGAGCCTCGCCAGAAAATTCGGCGCGAAATGGACTCAAAACGTAGGACAGGCTTCCAGCCTGTCTCTGAATAAAAAAACGCAAAATAGGAAAAACAAAGTAGGACAGGCTTCCCGCCTGCCTCCATTATCTTCTCGTTCTGCCCTCCGCCCTCCGCCCTCTGACCTCTGCTTGGACGCTGCCGTTTTAGCCGTCCCCTCAGATGCCGCCCTCCGCGATGCGTTCGATTGGGTCCGTGGGGCCGGCCAAATCCTTCTATTTGCCCACACCAAGCGCGGTGCCCTGACCGAAGTCGACCTCGCCTCCGTCTGCGTGGACGAAAAAGACCTTTTGGGTAGCTATTCAGCCGATTTTACCCTCCAGCGGGAAGTGGCACTGCTGGTATTCTCCCGGCAATTGGACGTCCGTCGCCTGATTACCCACCGTTTTTCCTTGGATAAAACTGCGGAAGCGATTGATTTGGCCTCCCATCCCACTCCCGAATCTCTCAAAATCGTTGTAACCAGCTTGTTTTCAGAGGCTAATCACTAAAAATCGGCTAATTACATGAGTTTTTTCGGAATTTTTTACAGAACCTCGCTAGTTCGGCGTTGGAGAAATTGGCGCTGTCTCAAAAGTGTTCAAAAAAAATTCAAAAAAGCATTGACAGTAAACTTGCCCTTTGGGATAGTCCCTTCACACACGGTAACATATAAACAAAAAATGAGAACAAAAACACTACTTCTTTCGGCTGCAGCGCTCGCCGCAGGTGTCCTCGCCTCCCAGGCTCAATCCAACGTTTTCTCCGCAAACATTGTTGGTTACGTGACGGTGACCAACCAGGCGAATCAATACGTTGTCTTGGCAAATCCGCTGGATAATGGCACAAATGACATCACTGGTTTGTTGCCGACGGCTCCGAACGGCGCGACGGTTTTGGTTTTTCAAGGTGGTGCTCTGCAAACTTCTCTGAAAAACAAAGGTAACTGGAGTCAAAACTTTGTTGTTCCTCCGGGCGTTGGTTTCTTTTACAAGAGCCCGAGTGACGGAACAAATACATTTGTTGGTAATGTGGCTGGTATGTCGAACGGTATTCCGGCTGCGAACAACATTCTTGAATTGGTTGGAAGTCCGATTCCTTTCTCGGGAACGATCTCTGATATAGGAACTAATACTTTGAATTTGGGTGTTCTTCCGAATGGAAGCCAAATTCTGAAGTTTGTTAATGGTGCCTTGCAAACGTCATTGAAAAACAAAGGTAATTGGAGCACGAACCTTTCAATTTCCCCGGGTGAAGGTTTCTATGTCAAATCTGGCGCGGATACGAACGTTATCCAAATTCTGAACCTTCAGTAAAAAGGGCGATCTTTAATCAATCAACAACTCGAAATAAAACAACAACATGAAAAAAGCACTAGTAGCGGCAATCTTAGGAATCGCGCTGAATGTGGCATCATCGCATGGTCAAGGTTATATCGCATTTCAGAGCTATGACCTCGTTGGGCAGACTCCTATTTTTTCAGGTGTCACCTATGGTCCTGGTTCTGGCGCAAAAACAGGTCAGTACGTTGGTGCTGCCAGCGGGTTCAAAGCGGATCTTTTGTATTCCTTAACCGGTGCGCCGGGTTCGTTTACGCTCGCGTCAGGCAGCCAAACATCGTTTTATGTGAACGGCGGTGTTCAATCGTCGGATGGTGGCTCGCCGACTACG
The DNA here is from genome assembly GCA_035550235.1 of Verrucomicrobiia bacterium. GTDB lineage: Bacteria > Verrucomicrobiota > Verrucomicrobiia > Limisphaerales > DASXHY01 > DASXHY01. The sequence continues at coordinate 4,333 of DASZPR010000232.1, forward strand.
GACGGTGCGGGCATTTTCATTGGGCCGACATTGATTATTCCAGGGTATACCTCCGGACCCGTTAGCTTCATCACTGAGGCCTATAACGGATCTAGCTATGGTCAGCAAGGATTCTACAACGGCCAATCGGCTGTGTATACCATCAGTTCGCTGCAGACGAATCCAGCGCTTCCTGCCGGAACCACCCTCAATAACACCGGTACGACCGTCAATGGTATGCAGCCTTTCGTGGTTACGGTTCCGGAACCGTCCATCTTCGCTCTGGCTGGCCTCGGTGCCGCTGGCTTGATGGCTTTCCGCCGCAAGAAATAATATAATCAGTTCTCATTAACCCGCTCTTGGTAACCAAGAGCGGGTTTTTTATTTTCGCACAGCAGTAATGTTTTGGCTTTTCAACGTTTACGACGGGTAAGAGTGGCATAGCCAGATTTGCATTGCATCTGCAAACTCTTTGATGTATAAAGACTTCAGAAGGTGGTTGGTTCCTTGGGGTTTTATCAAACGCATTCTGTGAATTCCTCAAGTCTGTATCTTTACCAAAGATGAATTCAGTGGATCAATAACTCAAAAAGAGATGAAAAAAACACTTGTCGCAGCAATTTTAGGGATTGCTCTCAATATTACTACCTCCCATGGTCAAGGCTACATTGTCATGCAGAGTTATGACCTTGTCGGACCGTTTCCAGGAACTCCGGTTTTTTCGGGTGTCGGGTATACGCCCGGGGGCCCTTATGTTGGCGCTGCCAGCGGGTTCAAAGCCGATCTTTTGTACTCTCTTACTGGAGCGCCAGCATCATTTGTACTCGCCGCTGGCAGCCAAACATCATTTTATGTGAATGGCGGTGTTCCATCACAGGACGGTGGATCGCCGACCACGGACGGTGCCGGCATTTTCATTGGGCCAACGGTGATCATTCCGGGTTATACCTCCGGGCCTGTTACCTTCATTGTTGAGGCATACAATGGCGCCAACTATGGTCAACCAGGATTCTACAATGGCCAATCGGCTCCGTTTGTTATTCCCAGTTTGGTTACCGATCCGGCCCTTCCTCCAGGCAATATCTTGAATATCATAGGAACCACTCCGACAGGTCTGCAACCTTTCGTTCTCGTTGTTCCGGAACCCTCCATCTTCGCGTTGGCGGGCTTGAGTGCAGCTGGTTTGATGGCCGTTCGCCGTAAGAAATAATCTATCAGTTGTCATCAACCCGCTCTTGGTTTCCAAGAGCGGTTTTTCTGTCCCCTGTCATTTCTCGCTTTGCCCCGGGCAATTTCCTTGCTACCCCAAGCAGCACCTGAAAAGCTGTATCACTCTGATATGCCTATTCTATTGTTCTTTTTCTTCTCCGGAGCAACGGCACTGATTTATGAAGTGGTTTGGTCCAAATATCTTTCCTTGATTCTCGGTAGCACGATTCAAGCTCAGACTGTCGTTTTGGCCGTATTCATGTGCGGCTTGGCTCTGGGAAATCGCCTTTTCGGCCGTTGGGCGGATCGCCTTCGGCAACCGCTCGCCGCTTACGGTTTCATCGAGATCCTGGTGGGCGTTTACGCTCTTCTCTTTGCGTTTTTCTATCGCGTGGCGGACAACCTGTTTATCTCAGTCGGTTCCCACCTGCTGACGCATTCGACCTCGCTGCTTCTCGTCAAAGGTTCATTGAGCGCCGCGCTGTTATTAATTCCGACCATTCTCATGGGCGGCACACTGCCATTGATGGCTGCCTGGCTCCGCAAAAGCGCCACGGAAGCCGGCCGCCGAACCGCACTTTTTTACGCCATCAACAGCCTCGGAGCAGTTTTCGGCGCAGCGCTCGCGGGCTTCGTACTGGTTCAACAACTCGGCATGCATGCCACCATCAATATTGCGGCGGTCGGAAACCTGCTGATCGGAACCGGTGTTCTCCTGCTGAGTAAAATCTTCGGAAGCGCGCATCAAACGAACTCACAGGCCGACCCAATCGAGAAATCTCCCGCCGAAACGAGCGCTGAATTGAACACATCTCCATCCGGTATTTTCTGGTATAGCTGCCTGCTGGTCGCCTTCACGGGGGCTACATCGATGGCTCTGGAAGTGCTCGCTTCCCGGTGTTTGGCATTGATCTTTGGTGCTTCGTTGCAAGTGTTTGCCATTGTCCTGATGGCGTTCATCCTCGGGATTGGGCTTGGAAGCTCCGTCATCGCGAGGCCGCGCGTCCGGCATTGGCACCCGGAGTTGACTACCATTCTGTTGATGCTGGGAACGGCTTGCCTGATTGGTATTTTGGTTCTGAACATTGAAACCTTGGTTCAGGCCTATGCCTTTCTTCAATCCGGTTTGAACCGGAACCTTCTCGGATATCACTATCACGAGATTATGATTACGGGCATTGCCATCTGTGTGCTTGGCTTGCCGGCGGCGGCGCTTGGCTCAGTGCTGCCGTTGCGCATCCGAATGCTTTCCGAGGCGCCGGATTTATTCGGGAGCAGGGTGGGGCGGTTGTTGACTTGGAACACCATCGGCGCGATGACTGGTTCATTGGTCGCCGCATTTCTCCTCATGCCCCATATCGGCCTACGGGGCTCATTCACCGTTTTGGGTTTGGCTTTGGCGGCTCTCGCGGGAATCTCAGCGTGGCTCACCAACCGGCGGATTATCTTCGTGGGATGTTTGGGGGTCGTCGCATTCCTATCGGTCGCGACCCTCGAAGGTGGCGAAGGATGGCGATACATACTTAGCTCGGGAATTTTTCGGGAAAAATTCGAAAACTACTCATCCAATTGGATGGAGGAACGGCGCAAAACCACCGACTTGCTGTTTTACGAGGATGCCGCCGATGCCACCGTTTCGATTGAGAGGGGGCCGAGTCTGTTTGCGACCAACGAAATCACCTTGCGGATCAACGGCAAAGCAGACGCCTCTTCCGTGGGGGATATGTCCACACAAGTCCTGCTGGCGCAATTGCCTCTCATGGCGAAACCTGATAGCAAGGAGGTTTTCTGCTTCGGAATGGGCAGCGGCGTGACCGCCGGCTCGACGCTCGGATATCCCATCGAACATCTTACGATCGCCGACAATTGCGAACCAGTGCTCCGCGCCGTCAAATTCTTCGAACCGTGGAACCATGGTGTGATGACGAACGATCGCGTGAGAATTTTTCGCGAAGATGCCCGTACGGTTCTGAAACTGAGCACGAATAAATTTGATGTGATTATTTCCGAGCCTTCGAATCCCTGGATGGTCGGCATCGGCAGTGTTTTCAGCCGCGATTTTTACCAACTCATTTCTCAACGGATGAAACCCGGCGGAGTCATGGCTCAATGGTTCCATATCTACGAAATTAATGACGAAGTCCTGAACGTGGTTCTGCGAACCTTTGGCAGTGTGTTTCCTAACATGGAGATTTGGGATATGGATGGCGGAGATATTGTTCTCCTCGGCTCCGATCGTCCCTGGCGCAGTGGGCTTGAAGAATGCAAGCGAGCCTATGAATTGGCCGGACCTCGACGCGATTTGGAAGCCATTGGATTGTTGACTCCGGACTCCCTTTTCGCCCGGCAACTCGCCTCCCAACGCACCGCGTTCGCCGTCGCGCCACCCGGGCGCTTGCAGACCGATAATATTCCGTTTTTGGAATACGTGGCACCCCGGGCGTTTTATGTTCACCTTGGCCAAACCGTCAGCACATTGGATCCATACGATGAGCGCACTTGGCAACTGGACCTTGCGTCGCCGGAAAAGGTGAGAAATCTGAGCCAATTGAGTTTGCAGGACCTAACCAGCATTTTTGGACGGTTCTCTTCGGTCAACACGGAATTGACGGCTTATATCGGTATGCAGGTGAATCCGTCGTCCGGTTCGTCCACTTTGCGTTCCATGCCCTGCGTCTTCCGCGGACCCGTTGAGCCGCTGGTTTACGCACCGGAAATCGCACGCACAAATACTACGGTTCGAAAACTTGTGGAAGATGAATTGGCCTTTCGCGGAAATTCGGCGGATGCCATAAAGGCCGCCATCACCACGACCAAACAAATTCTCGACGAGACAAAACGGTATCAGCCGGAAATAGAAAAGTGGAAGGCGGACTATTATGCGGGCCTGGCTGTTAAGGCAAGTCTTCGCGTCGGAAAACCCGATGAAGCGAAACAAATTCTGACGCGCGGGCTGCAATTGGAACCGGCATCAGCTGAACTTAACTATCTCTCGCGCATTCTTGCCAGAGAGGGGGGCGCCGTGAATAGTCCACCAAAGACAGAGGAACAAGCCGCTAAGTGAATCGCGTTATTCTTCGTACCCAAACGCCTTCACGAACGGCGCCAGTTTTTCCAGGTGCGGTTCGAGATATTTCTGATAATTGCGCCAGCGGCCCACAGCCGTTTTAAACACCGGTTTGGCGACATCGGAGGAAGTCGGTGACCGGACCAGTTTTTTGCGGGCGTGTTCGTCAAAACGCAGCACGCTTTCGTTCCAGGGCACGCCGAGAAAATCCAGCGTCCGCCGTGCCGCGCCCTCCAGATTATCCACCAGGTCCTCGTATTTTACTTCCAGGTAGGCATTCTTGATCAATGGCTTGATCGTCATCCACGTGCCCATCAGTGCCGCATATTCCTCCACGGTGCTCTCCAATGTCAGGTAAGCAGTGCTGACCTGGCCTGCTGTCAAAGATTGCATAAAGCAACTCATGCAGACGTCACGCGGGTCGCGCAGCGCGATGAGTAATTTGATTTCGGGAAAAATGCGGATCAAAGCCGGAATCAGGTAGGTCAGCGAAGGATTTTTGTCGATCAACATGCGGTTGCTGACTGGTTTGCCCTCGAACAATTCCACCGCTCGGAAATAAGCTTCCCGGGATTGTTGCAAAACGGGCTTCGGCGCGGATTCGAGAACGGAGATCAGCGGCGCGTCATCCGGCAAGCGGCGCAACAACGGCATGTAAGCGCTATTGTGAAAGATCTCTGTTTCTTCAGCCGAAACAATTTCCGGGTGCGAATCCAACACCTGCTCCAGCAGGGTGGTCCCAGAGCGCGGATTCCCGGCTAACAATCCCAGCCGGTGCTGCGGCTGCAACTCCCGGCCGAGATCAAACCAGCGCTGAAGCATTTCCTCCGTAAGACTCTCTTTCAGCAGCCGGAGTCGATTGCGGATAATTCGCAATTCAGCCGCGTGGGAAGCCGCGTCGGCTCGCATCAATGCTTTAGCCTCCTGAAAGGCGGTCAGCGCCTCATCGAACCGTTTCTGTCGATCCAGAAGGTTTCCCAATTCGTAAAATTTCTGAACCAGGACCTGCTTGCCTGCGCTGGATGGAATCGACTGAAGAATCTGTTCTGCCTCACCGAGTTGGCCGCGCTGGCGTTCAAGCCTGGCGTGGATAAGTTTTGCCGCACCGTTGTTGTTGTCCGAACGCAAAGCACGTTCCACATACTCAGAGGCTTCGTCGAATCGGTGGCGCAACTCACTGATTTCCGCAAGCTGAATGAATATTTCAGGCGACGCGTTATTTTGTTCGACCGCCCGCCGGAAAAAACGCTCAGCCATGTCATGTTTGTTGAAATTGAGGCACCGCATCCCAGCAGTTTTGAGCGCTTCGGTTTTATTTGGCGTCACACGGACCGCCCTTTCGAGACATCGTTCGGCCGCCTCATAGTCGTAGGCCTTCCCGTAAACTGCTGCAAGGTCCAACAAGGCGCTGCTGTTGGCGGGATCCATCCGACAGGCGCGTTCCATGACTTCAGCGCACTGTTGAAAATCACAACGCTTCCAAAGATCGGCCGCGGTTTGCATCATTCGCGCAAACGCGCCGTCGGAAACCAGTCTCTGTCGCTTCAATTTCATCGCTGTTATTCCATCATAAAGACAGCCAGGGTTCGTGCAAGCAGTCTCCTGCGTCTGGGAGTGCCGCTGGTCCGGTGGCAGGCGAAATTCCGTCACGTAATTCAAGCATTTGAGCCTGAATAGCTTTGACAACAGGTGAAGTTTCGACAACTATTCCAGTGCTTAATCAAAGAATTTTTGAAAGTCGTGAGAGTTCAAAGTTTCATGCACGCCGTCTACGCGCTGTTCGGCAGTTAGCTTCTTCCGCATCCGTTTGTTCACTCACGCACCCAGGGATATACACTCGATATGGAACCCCAATCTACTTTACACATGGCGATGAAACGAACTTCCAATACCCTCGGGCTGATTGCGTTTTGTATCTTGAGCGCTTTCTTGCCCGTTCAAGCGGGAACGGCACAGACCATTTACGAAAATTACACAGTCACGACCTTGGCTGGCCCGGATCAAGCAAGTCCAAGCTGGCAGGATGGATCGACCAACGTGGCGCGTTTCGGCACGCCCTTCGGCATGGCGAAGGACGCCGCTGGCAATATCTATGTGGCCGATACTTTAAACCACACCATTCGCAAGATTACGCCGACTGGCTTCGTCTCCACAGTCGCGGGGTTCACCGCCACCCCTGGGAGCGCCGATGGCATTGGGGCGGACGCAAGGTTCAATACGCCTCACGGCATCGCTGTGGATTCGGATGGGAATTTGTACGTGGCCGACACGGGCAATCACACCATCAGAAAGATAACACCCGATGGTACCGTGACGACGTTTGCAGGTTTAGCCGGCACGTCCGGCACAGCCAACGGGACGGGAAATGCCGCGAGATTCTCATCTCCCTACGGCGTCATGATCGGCCGTAGCAATCTGGTTTTTGTCGCCGACACATTTAATAACACGATTCGCGTCATCACACCTGCCGGTGTGGTGTCCACATTTGCCGGCAAAGCCGGGGTGACCGGTTCGCAGGATAAAACCGGCACGGCGGCCACGTTTTCCAAGCCGACCGCTCTGGCGATGGACAGTAGCGGAAATATCTATGTGTCGGATACCGCAAATGATTTGATCCGAAAA
>DASZPR010000233.1:0-5748 GCA_035550235.1 Verrucomicrobiia bacterium
ATTTTTTCCGGAGGTGCATCCGATTTAAAATGAATGCCCTCGACCACCGCGTCCGTTTTGAACAGGAGCAGTTTGTCAGGAATGCCGAGGTCGAGCACGGCGCAATCATCGCCGCTGCCGGTCACCACGGATTTATTCGTCGGCAACGAGCGTGTCAGCTTTTCGATCAGTTCAAATTCGTTCACAGTCGGTCGGACAAATTAATTTTGTTGCATATAAAGCGCGACGAAATTCGCCGCGTTGAAAACACAATGCACCGCGATCGGTGCGAGCAGATTGCCGGTATACTCGTAGAGCATGGCCAAAATCACCGCGAGCAGCATGAGCGGAACGAATCCGGCGAGATTCAGATGAATCGCACCGAACAAACACGCAGTGCCCCACAAGGCGATTTGCTGTGAAAAGCGCCGTTTGATCACGGGATAGAGAATGCCCCGAAAAATCACTTCTTCAGCGACCGGAGCAATAAAAACAGTGCCAAAACCCAGCGCGACACGTGCCAGCAGGCTGTCCGCGTGGCGCAGGATTTCCACTTGTTGCTGTTCGTGCGGGTGAAGCGAGAGCTTGTCGAAAAGGTGAAAAAAAAATCCGTTCAAACCCAGCACGGGATACAAAACCAGCGCTCCCGCGCAAATGCCAGTTAAGAGAGCGTGCCATGGCCGAATGCCGAGGCCGAATCCTTCCCGCCAGCCGGTGCAATGTTCCCGCAGGAAAAAATGCACCATCACCAGCGCGAGCCCCTGAAAAAACGCCAGTGAAAGCAGCAGCACCGAAATCGGATTTTTTACCTCCGCGTCGCCTTTGATGAGTTTGCTCGACAGCCACGTGAATAATATCCCGGCGTAGATCAATGTGAGCAGACCAATGAGCTTGCCCAAATAACGATCCTCCAGCGGCCATGGCCGGGCCAGCATCACGAGAGCGCCCACGTAAGAGGCGAAGGCGGCAGCGGCCAGCGCCAGGAACGCAATCACGGAGGAATTTTGCGGCGTTTCAAAATAGCGAACGATCGTCCCCGCCACCGCGCCCATCATCATGCCAATGATGACACAGACGCCCAGCCTCACTACGGCGCCCGTTGTCCACGGTTTTTCGGGAAGACGGCTTGTGTTCAACAATGTCGCAAAAGACATCGCAGGAAACTATAACACGCCGCTAGGCGTGACGAGGAAGTTTCTTTTGCTCGCCGCCAAATCTCCGGCCACGCGCCCATTGCATATTTATGAGAGCGGTTCTATGGTGGCGCGGTGAACCCGACCGACACCCATACGAACCGTCTTGCCCGCGAGAAATCTCCCTATTTGCTGCAGCACGCGCGCAACCCGGTCGATTGGTACGCCTGGAATGAGGAGGCGTTTGAAAAAGCCCGCCGCGAAAACAAACCAATCTTTCTCAGCATCGGCTATTCGACCTGCCATTGGTGTCATGTGATGGAGCGCGAATCGTTTGAAAACGAAAAAGTCGCGGAGTTCCTCAACCAGCATTTCGTCAGCATCAAAGTGGATCGTGAGGAACGCCCGGACGTGGACAAAATTTACATGACATTCGTGCAGGCGACGACCGGTTCAGGCGGTTGGCCCATGACCGTTTTTCTGACGGCGGAATTGAAACCCTTTTTTGGCGGCACCTATTTTCCGCCGGACAATCGCCATGGCCGGCCCGGTTTTCTCCAACTCCTGCAACATATTCATCAGCTTTGGGAAACCCGCCGCGAGGAGTTGGTGGAATCCGCCGTGGATGCGCATACGAAGCTCGAACAAATGACCGCGGGCGACGAAGCGTCCGGCGCGCTGTTGGCCGCCGATGATTTACGCAAGGCCGGCGTGCAACTCCAACGCATGTTCGACCCGCAGCATGGCGGATTTGGCGGCGCGCCGAAATTTCCGCAGCCCAGCCAGCCGCAATTTCTTTTGCGCTACGCGCTGCGATTTCATGACGCGGATGCCGTTCGCATGGTGTTGAAAACGTGTGAGCACATGGCGGCGGGCGGGATTCACGATCAACTCGGCGGCGGCTTTGCGCGTTATTCGGTCGATGCCGAATGGCTCGTGCCGCACTTCGAGAAAATGCTCTACGATAATGCGCAGCTCGTTCAATTGTATCTCGACGCGTTTCTCGTGAGCGGCGATACGCTCCATGCGGACGTCGCGCGCGACATTCTTGATTACGTTTTGCGCGACATGACCCATCCGGACGGCGGATTTTATTCCGCGGAAGACGCCGACAGCGAAGGTCACGAGGGAAAATTCTACTGCTGGACCCGCGCGGAACTGGAGAAGCTGCTGTCGCCGGAGGAATTCAAGGTGGCGGTTCGCTATTTCGGAATCACCGAGCAGGGAAATTTCATCGACCATAGCCATCCGCAGCCGCTGCCCGGACAGAATGTGTTGAGCATTGTCAGCCCGGATTTGCCTGACGTGGATAAGTCCTTGCTCGCGAGCGCGAAAAATAAAATGAGCGCTGTCCGTGCCAAGCGGATTCGCCCACATCTGGACGACAAAATTCTCGCGTCGTGGAATGGCCTCATGCTCGGCGCCTTCGCTCGGGCTTTTGCCGTGCTGGGTGATGAGAAATATCTCGCGGCGGCGGAGAAAAATGTGAAGTTCGTTCACGCAAAATTGTGGGACGCCAAGGCGTTATTCCACCGTTGGCGGGATGGCGAGCGGGATAATGTGGAATTGCTCGAGGGCTACGCCTTCATGCTCAGCGGCGTAATTGATTTATACGAGGCAACGATCGAGCCGCGGCATCTGGATTTCGCCATCGCGCTTGCGGACGCGATGCTCGCCAAATTTTTCGACGCGGAAAATGGCGGCTTTTGGCAAAGCCTCGCCGCGCGTGATTTGATTTTGCGCGTGAAAGAAAATTACGACGGCGCGGAGCCTTCCGGAAATTCAGTCGCCACGCTGGCCCTGCTGAAATTGGGCGCAATGACCGGTCGCAAGGAATACACCGAGGCCGCGGAAAAAACGTTGCGCCTGTTCGCGGTGCGGTTGCAGCAGGTGCCGCAGGCCGTGCCCTACATGCTGGGAGCGCTGGATTTTTCCCTGCAGGAACCGCAGCGCGCGGTCGTTGCCGGCGAGGCTGGATCCAAGGTCGTGCGCGAGTTATTGCGCGCCATCCATTCCGTTTATCAGCCGAACAAGGTGGTGCTTGGAAATCATGGTTCGGTCGAGGAATTTGCCCGCACGTTGCCCGCGAAAAATGGTGCGCTGGTTTACTTGTGCACCGGCAATGCCTGTCAGGCGCCCACCGGCGACGTGGCCGAAGTGAAGAACTTATTGAAGCCCGAATTGAAATTTGCGGCTACAGCTTTGATGGAACCGCTCTAGGTGAGCGCTCAGTGGCGCCCTTCATCAATAATCCGCGAAATTTCTGCAATGGTTTCGGGCTTGGGTGGTTTTACGAAATAAGCTTTCGCCCCCAATTCCGCGGCTCGTCGTCGGTCGCGTTCCTCAGCGGAGGATGTAAGAACAGCGACCGGAATTTTTTTCAGCGAAGGCTGTTCCCCAATCCAGCTGAGGACTTCGAAACCGTCGAGGAACGGCATTTTTAAATCGAGAAGAATGATGGAAGGCAGGGGATAGGCGTTGCGATCGGCGAATTTTCCCTCGCCGCTCAGATAATCCAGCGCGTGCTGGCCGTTCGTGACGACCTGCAGCTGGAATTCAATCCGTGCCTTCTGCAGCGCGCGCCGCATGAAAAACACATCGTTATCGTCGTCTTCGGCCAAAAGGATGACCGCGTGAGTAGTCGTCATGCTTTCTCCGCTGCGGGCAGTTGAATCCAAAATCGGCTTCCGCTGACGCCGTCCGATTCCACCCCGGTTTTTCCGCCCATGCGTTCAGCCGCTTTTCGCACGATGGCGAGTCCGATGCCAGTGCCCTCGTAATTTTTTTCCGGATGCACCCGCTCAAATACGTTGAAAAGCCGGTGCTGATATTCGGGTTTGATGCCGATGCCGTTGTCTTCAATCCACAAGCGGATGTCTGCGTTGCGCCGTTCGGTCCGGATATCAACTTTTGGTCTTGTGCCCGGCGCCACAAATTTCACGGCATTGTTGAGCAAATTGGCGATGGCCTGCGAGAGCGAGGCCTCGTGGCCGATAATGGGCGATAACTCGCCCTTCACGTTGATTTGGGGGCCGCCGGCCAGCCCCAGGTCGAAATATTGACGGACAATGTCTCGCGTTAATTTGTCGAGCGGGATCGGTTGCAATTTGATTTCGCGCCGGCTCAATCGGCTGTAGGTCAGGATGTCCTGGATCAACCGATCCATCCGCACGCCACCGTTGATGATGCGATCCAGATATTTTCTCGCGTGCTCATCGAGACTGTCGCCGTAATCCTCCATCAACACTTCCGCGTAGCATTGCATCGCCCGCACCGGCGCCCGCAGGTCATGCGAGACGCTGTAGGAAAATTCCTCCATTTGCGCGATCGCTTCGCGCAGGGACGCCGTCCGCTCGTTCACCATGCGCTCCAGATTTTCGCCGGTTTTCCGGCGTTCGATCGCGAAAGCCACCTGCGTCACGATGGTCTGCGCCGGCTGCAATTCCTCGTCCGTGAATCGGTGCGGCGCGTTGTAATAAACCATGAATTTCCCCAGCAACCGCCCCTCGTACGTGACCGGCAAAAACGCCAGCGATTGAATTCCCTCGTTGACGATGACCGCGCGCAGAGAATCGTTGAGTGTCGCAGTGCGGACGTCCTCGATGCAAACCGGCCGGGGTGACGGGTCGTCGCGTTTCCAGGGAGAATGGCCTTCGGCCGCCGTTCGGTATTCATCTGAAAGATTGCGCCACGCGCGGAAACGCATGACCCCTTCGGAATCATACAAAAGAATTGCGGCGCGGTTGGTATATTGGCATTGGCAGACCGCCTCGAGAGCCGCGTTATAAATATCGTGCAACGCCACGGCCCCGTTCACCCTGCTGGTCAGTTCATAGAGCGCTTGTTGGATCCGTTGCGCGCGTTTACGGTCGGTGATGTCGCGCGCGATCTTCGAAGCGCCCACGATTTTCCCCGTGTCATCCTTCAACGGCGAAACCGTCAGGGAAACTTCCACGAGCGAGCCGTCCTTGCGCCGGCGGACGGTTTCGTAGTGATCGATGCGTTCGCCCACCCGCAGCCGCGCCAGGATTCCAGGCTCTTCGTGCTGGCGTTCGGGCGGAATCAATTCCAGGACCGAGTGCCCCACGATTTCCTCGGCGCGGTATCCAAAGATGCGTTGCGCGCCATTATTCCAACTCGTGATGATGCCGTTTAGATCCTTGCTGATGATGGCATCATCCGAGAATTCGACAATCGACGCAAGCAGCCGGCCGCGTTCTTCCATGTGCTGGCGTTTTGCAATCTCTACCTCGAGCGATTTGGCTTTCTGTTCCAGCTCCGCAATTCTACGTGAACGTTCATCCTCCGTGCCGCCGCAAGAGATATAATTCTCCGTGGGCAACACCGTGGAATGAGCTTCGCAGATATGATGGAACGCCTCGCCAGTGGAGGTGTCACATAGATCCTTCATGGGGTAGCCGCACAGCAGGGAAAGGGGGTATTTCCGGCCCAAATCGTTCCACATTTCTTCGAGCCGAATGGCCAGGTCGTGTTTCTTTTCTGCGCAAAGCAGCGCCACCATTTCCCCAAAAGCCCGCACGCCGAGGCGCCCGCCCTGGGTTGTTTCCTCGAGCAGGCCTCCAATTTTCCGGCAAAAAAGCTCTTCTTCCAGGACTCCGCCGTAGAGGAGACCAGA
>DASZPR010000234.1:0-4396 GCA_035550235.1 Verrucomicrobiia bacterium
AGAGGTCGCGCGCCGCTTGCAGGAATTGAAGTGGTGATACTGGCATGAACTACGTCGCGCTCATCGTTTGCCTGCTGATTTTGGCGCGCTGGGCCGCGGAGTTGTGGCTCTCAACTCTCAATCGCCGTCACGTGCTCGCGCACGCGGAGGCGGTGCCGGAGGCGTTCCGCGGGGTGGTGGATGACGCGACTTATAAAAAGTCCGTTGCGTATACTTTGGCGAAGGCGCGATTTGGAAGCAGTGAGGAGACTTATGGCTCGCTGATCTTGATTGTGATTTTGTTCAGTGGCGTGCTGCCGTTGGCGTTTCATTTTTTCGATCATCATCATGGGGTTTCAGCGTGGTCCATGGCGGCGTTTTTGTTCACGGTTGGTTTTGCGATGTCGCTGCCGGGGTTGCCGTTGGATTGGTATTCGCAATTTCGGTTGGAGGAAAAATTTGGGTTCAATACCAGCACGCAAAAGACGTGGTGGCTGGATCGTGTGAAAGGGTTGGCGCTGGCGGCATTGCTGGGGTATCCGCTGCTGGTGCTGATTTTGAAAATCGTGGAATGGACGGGCGCGGCGTGGTGGATTTGGGCATGGGGCGCGTTGCTTGGGTTTCAATTGCTGATGTTGGTGCTGGCACCGGTGGTGATCATGCCGCTGTTCAATAAATTCACGCCGCTGCCGGAGGGAACCTTGCGCGAGCGATTGTTGAAGCTCGCGGGGCGTACAAACTTCGTTGCGAACAGCATCCAGGTGATGGATGGCAGCAAGCGGTCGCGGCATTCGAATGCGTTTTTCACCGGGTTCGGCAAGTTTCGGAAAATCGTGCTGTTCGATACGTTGGTGGCGCAGTTGAACGAGTCGGAATTGGAGGCGGTGCTGGCGCACGAGATTGGGCACTACAAGAAGAAGCACATTCCGAAGATGCTTGTGTTTTCGGCGCTGAGTTCGCTTGCGGGCTTCTATTTGATTTCAGTGTTCGCAAAGCAGGAATGGTTTTATCGCGCCTTTGGATTTGAGACGACGAACATCGCGCCGGCGCTGTTGCTGTTCACGCTGTTATCGGGCGTGGTGATGTTTTGGTTTTCGCCGCTGGCGCATTGGTGGTCGCGGCGATACGAATACCAGGCGGATGCGTTTGCCAGGGAAGTCATGAACGAGCCGCAATCGTTGATTGGCGCGTTGCGTAAGTTGAACGAGAAAAATTTGAGCAACCTTACACCGCATCCGTTGTATAGCGGATTTTATTATTCGCATCCGACGTTGGTGGAGCGGGAGGCGGCCTTGATGGTGAAATAGAGTGTTTTCAAAAGAACGAGCGGGAGTTGACGAGTTTGATTGGATAATTGGAGGTCCGTTTGGTCTGGCTGAGGGAAGATACTCGCTGCGCTCGCCGCGCTTCGCGCGAGAGTGATGGGTTGAATGTATTGACACCCGGGGTAGCCCTCCCCGAGTCGGGCAACCCCGGGCTGATTTCTTCGACCCCTTTGGGGTCGTCTAAAAGTAGTGAACGGAAAGGTTTTTCCGCTGTCTCAGAGGCAGGAAATGAAATCCCCACTCATGTTATTTGCGGGAATTGTTCTGATGCTTGGAGGCGTGGCTCTGAGCGGCACAGGGGTGTTTTATTTAATTCAGCCGCCACGTTTTGAGACGACTGCTCGGATTCGCGTTGTTCAGCCGGGAAGTTCAAGCGCTTATGACCCACTTTTTATGAAGCGAGAAGTGGAGGCAATCCAGTCTCCGGCGATCCTCACGAATGTTATTGCCGAATTGAATCTAAATGAGGTGTGGGGAAAGAGGAATAATCAGGGCAGACGACTGAGCAACTCGGAGGTCGAGAAATTATTGAAAATCGATTGCCACCTGATACGCAACACAGAGCTGATCGATATTACGGTCGGTTCTGAAAGTTCGCCAGTGGAAGCGATGGCGCTGGTGAATGCAGTGACCGAAAACTATCGCCGAATCTCGACGCAATCGAAATCAGCTGCTGTGACCATCGTGATGCCCCCCACAGCACCGTTCCACGCCGTCAGCCCCAATCGCCCGCTGTGTATGGTGTCGATAGCCGCGGGTGTTTTCATGGCGATCGGCGGAATTTTTTGTTTGAAGGAATCCACGGCGGATTCCGAAGCCTGATGGATTTGAGGCGGGAATTATTTCGCCGCCAGCACTGCGCTGATTTTCTTTCGCAATTCCTGCGCGACGGCTTCCACGGAGCGGTTCGCGTCGACGATGGTGAAGCCGTAGCTCTTTTGCAATTCGCGGAAGGCTGCCTGCATCGCGGTTTGATATTGAAGAAAGCTGTCGAACATATCGCGCGAGAGGCCGAGGTCCATGCCGCTCTCCCAATAATCCAGGGTGGCGTTTTTGGACAGATTGCGCTGCACCAATTCCTCGGCTTCCACCGTGAGATAAAATACCGCGTCGGGAACGGGTGCGATGCCGTAAACATTTTTCAGCCACGCTTCATCCATTCCGCGGACCATGTCCCGGGCCATGAGCGTGTAGACATAACGATCCGCCAGCACGATGAAACCGGCTTTTAGCGCCGGCAGAATGATGTTCTCCAACTGATCCGCAAAATCTGTGGCGTAAAATAAACTGAGAGTCGTGCGGCTGAGAATGTTTCCTTCCTGCGCGCGTTCCAATTCCTCGCTGACGAGCGAGGAGCGTTTCAGGCCGACTTGCACGGTGGCGTGTCCGCTGGTTTCGAGCCAATTGACGAGTTGCGCGATCTGGGTGGAGCGGCCCGAGCCGTCCGCGCCTTCGACGACGATAAGTTTGCCGACGAGTTCTTCCAGTTTGACGCCGGGAATGCCCTGGCCGTAAAAGCGCCGGGGGCCGCATTGCGGAACGACAATCTGGTTATTGGTCTTCTTTTTCATTCCGCCGATTCGTCCTCAAGTTCGACTTTTTTCGGTTTCACTTTCAGCGGCGGCGGGAGCGGCAGCGGGCTCTCGCGTTTGAACCGCGAAAGGTCAATGCGCTGGCTGACCAGTTGCCGCACGATGCCCTGCTGCACTTCCACGCGCTGGTTCGCGTCGATGATGTTGAAATTAAACTCCGTGCTCATCGCGAGGTATTGCTCGAGGATGCGCCCCTGGAAGATGCGGAAACTTTCGTAGGGATCCGCCGACAATCGCAGGTCCATTCCGGCTTCGAAAAATTTCAGCTTGGGCCGGCCTTCCAAAATGCGTTTCAGCGACACTTCGAGATCAGCTTTGAAAAAGAAAGTAAGGTCCGGCAGCGCGGCAAAATCATAGATGCCGCGCACCCACGCCGGCGGGCAGCCCCGCGTGACATCGCGGCCGAACGCGGTGAAAATATAGCGGTCGCACAGCACGATATAGCCGGCGCGCAGGAGCGGGAGCAAATGCCGTTCATAGCGATCGGCAAAATCCGTGGCGTGAATGAGGCTGAATGTGGTGGGTGAAAGCAACTCGCGTTTCTTGCCCTTGCTGGTGGCGGATTTGACGAGCTCAGAGGAATTCCATTCACTGAAATAGACGCGGACACCTTCCGCTTCCAGCCAGCGTTTGAGCAAATAGATCTGGGTGGATTTCCCGGAGCCATCGAGACCCTCGACCGCGATGAGGCGGCCGGGAAAATTGCGTTCGCCAAACGTTTTCATTCCGTTGCGCAAGAATAGCGGGGGTTCATTTGAATGCAATGGGGAACGTGTTGCGTGAAACGTGAAACGTAAAACGTGATGTATCAAACGGAAACGTATTCCGTGGTGCGTGTTCCGTGAATTTATTACTAGACATCGCGCGAGATCAGGCCGTCTGAAGTTCGCGCACCAGGTAACGCTCGAATTCGCGGTGGAAATGTGGAGGAATGCGGGCCTTGAAACGCGCCATTTTGCCGTTGTAACGGCGCTCAATCACCTGTGCGACCTCGTGCAATCGGGCGATGACACTGGCTTGTTCGTGGGGCACGGCAAGTTCGACGAATTCACGCAAAGGCCGAATCTGGCTGCCGAGTTCGGCGAGCAGCGTGGCAACGCCGTCACCGCTCTCGGCGGAGATAGCGACGCCGTGAGGGTAACGATCGAGAAAACGGTTCAATGTCTCGCGGCTGCCGTTGAGCAAATCGGTTTTGTTGAAGACCATTAACGTCGGTTTGCCTTCCGCGCCGATTTCTTTCAACACGGCGTCAACCGATTGCACCTGTTCGTTGGCTTGCGGATGACTCACATCCACGACGTGTAACAGTAGATCCGCCTGCACCACTTCTTCGAGAGTTGCCTTGAAAGCTTCGACGAGACCGTGCGGCAATTTACGAATGAAACCCACCGTGTCGGTAAGGAGCACGTTTTGGTTCGTAGGCAGACGCAGTCGGCGGGTTGTGGGGTCCAACGTCGCGAATAATTTGTTTTCGGCCAGCACGTCTGCGCCGGTCAATTT
>DASZPR010000235.1:0-9712 GCA_035550235.1 Verrucomicrobiia bacterium
GGCTTCGCCGCCTTCATCCGTAGGACGGGCATCTTGCCTGTTTCCATCTTTGTTTTTATTTTCGAGAGACTGGCGGGACGCCTGTCCTACGTTTTTGGACTCGTTGAGTAGTCGCGTGTAACGGCGGCGCACCACTTCGGCCATGCTTTCGAAATCGTTCTGACCGACGACGGTTTTGATTTTAAAGCGGCGATAATTGGCGCGATCCGGGCGGCCGTTTTTAAAACGCACCATGGAGGCCACGGCAAAGGTGCCGCTGATGTTCGAAATGTCGAAACCTTCGATCCTCTGCGGCGGGCCGGACAAGCCGAGCACTTCGCCGAGTTCGGCGAGATCGCGCGCGGGGTCGATGGCGAGCGGGAGGCTGTAGGGGATGCGCTCGAATTTTTCGGTCTTGCGCGTGGTGCGTTTCAGGTCGGAGAGCATGTCGCGCAATTCGGCGGCACGCTCGTATTCCTGGTTGGCCGCAGCCTTTTTCATTTCCGATTCGAGCGAGTCCTGCATCTCTTCGCATTGGCCCGCGAGGAAGTCGCACGCGGCGTTGACCTGCTCCAGGTATTGATCGCGCGTGACGTTGTTGATGCACGGCGCGGTGCAATATTTCAAATGCGCGTAGAGGCAATGGCGGTAATCGCGTTCGGTAGGCGTGAGCGGGCGGCAGCCGCGCAGGTGATATTGCCGGCGCACGAGCGCCAGGGTGCTGCGCAGCGCCCCGGAATTCGGGAAGGGGCCAAAATATTTCGCGCCGTCATCCTGCTTCAAGCGCGTGAGCGTGAAGCGCGGGATGGGATCGTTCAGGTTCACCTTGAGCATCAGGTAACGTTTGTCGTCGCGAAAACTGACGTTGTAGCGCGGGTGAAATTCCTTAATAAGTTTGCTCTCGAGCAGGAGCGCTTCGGGCTCGCTGCGGACGGTGTGGTAGTCGAAATCGCAAATGCCATCGACGAGGGCACGGAACTTCGGATCCCAGCCGAGGCGGCGGGAGGGCTGGAAATAGCTGCTCACCCTTTTGCGCAGATCGCGGGCCTTCCCGACGTAGATGACCGTGCCGAAACGGTCTTTCATCAGGTAAATGCCCGGCTTGTGCGGCAGGGAGCTGACTTTTTTGCGAATGGTTTCGGACACTGACACGGGAGAATTTCAACGCAAACACGCGCAGGCGCAAAGGGATTTTTTCGCGATCCTGCGGTTTATCGCGCGAAAGCCGCGATGCCAAAGCGGCCGGGCGTGCCCGAAATGCCGCTCAATTAAATGTGTTGCCGAACCATTTCTGGTACATCGCACCAAGAATCGGCACGGGCTTCATTTCGCCTTTGATGGCGGAAAGCAATCCCATGACCCACAGGACGAAGATCGAAACCCACATGGCAAAGATACAAAGCCAGCCGAGAATGGGGATGAAAAGGAGGACCAATTCGCAAACAAACGCGGCCAGGACCGTAAGAAAAAATCCCAGCGTTTGGCGCAAGTGAAAAGCGCCGAGCTGGGTTTTCTTGTTGCTGTGCATGACGATGGCCACGATGAAGCCAATCAGGGTCAGGTAACTCAGGATGGCGACGGTTTTATCTTCGGTTGCGGAAGCCATCGGCGGCGGGGCGATGCTGGTCGGGGCAACGGGAGGAGGCGTGGGAGGCGTGGTTGTATCCATAGAGTGCTTTCTTTCTCAGTTAAGGGTTTGATCGCACAACGGCTGGCCGCCTTGATGAGGATGATTTTGGAAGCCAGTTTCCAAAAGCGTACGCCTCGTGGCGATAGCGTCAAGCACGCATTTTGACCGCAGATGAACGCAGATACGGAGGCAACAAGGTCCACTTCGGAACCATATTTTGGGGTGCTTAAAGAAAACGGGAAAGCGGTATCGACGCTGCGCTCTGCCACCGCCCTGCAAAGTCGCGGGTTCAACCGCAATGTTACGGAGGCGTTAAGATACCGATTGTGAATTCATTTTTTTCGTTTCCGCTTGTCACGTACTCACGGCAGTACTAAAGTGGTTTCGTTCAGACAAAAATGACATGATTGAATTGGTTCAGTTTCCGTGGAGTCCGTTCTGCCTGGTTCAGCGACGCATTCTGGAATATTCGGGAACGCCGTTCAAAACCGTCAATATCCCCCCGCAAGACCGCTCGCTCGTCTGGAAACTCAGCCGCCAACGCTATTATGGCGTGCCTTTTCTCATGGAGGGTAAAACCGATGTGTTCGAGGTGAGCGAGGATTCGCAGGTCATTGCCAAATACCTGGACTCGAAATTCGGTTTGGGCCTTTTTCCCGCGGACATCGAGGGTGTGCAGAGCATTTTGTGGCGATTTATCGAGAATGAAGTGGAAGGCGCCACGTTTCGGCTGAACGATATTTACTACAAGGAAAATTGCCGCCCGGCCGATCAATTGCAGTATCTCCGATTCAAGGAACGGAAATTCGGCAAGGGATGCATCGATCAATGGCGTGCGGAGCAGCGGCAATGGTTGAAAAAACTCGAGGCGAGCCTGCTGCCGTTCGAGGAGATGCTGATGCATCATTCGTTCCTGCTCGGCGAGACGCCGCGCTTTATTGACTTTGACCTATTTGGGATGCTGGAGAACTTTCTCTACAGCGGCCATTACAAGATACCGGCGTGCCACAAGGAAATCCGCCAGTGGCATGCACGGATGTCCAACTTGAAACCGATTAGCGCGCGTGAAAAATTATATTCTCGACACAAACGTTCTTCTTCATGACCCCAATTCATTGCTCAGTTTCGAGGACAACTCGGTCCTGATTCCCATCGAAGTCATCGAGGAAATCGATCGATTCAAACGCGAATCGACCGAACTCGGCCAGAACGCCCGCGCGGTTTCGCGCATGCTCGACGGGTTCCGCGGCGAGGGGCGGCTGAGCGAGGGCGTGAAGCTGCCGACGGGCGGCAAATTGAAAATCGTTTTCCAAAAGAACGGCAACGGCAACGGCGAGAATGGCGTTTTCAATCCGCACACGGTGGACAATCGCATTTTGGCGATGGCGTCCGGCATTCAAAAGGCCCAACCGCGCAACGCGGCGATTCTCGTGAGCAAGGACATCAACCTACGCATCAAGGCGGATGCGCTGGGCTTGCAGGCGGAGGATTACGAAACAGACCGCGTGTTCATCAAGGACCTCTACACCGGCATGCTGGAGATTCAGATGGCGTCCGCGGATATCGCTTCGTTCCGCGCGAACGGCGAGCTCGAAATCAACGGCGGCAAAAAATATTTTCCGAACGAATACTGCGCCCTGGTGGACGAGACGAATCCCAAAAAAGCCGCGCTCGCCAAAGTGGATGCGAGCGGGAAAAAACTCGTGCCCATCATCGATTGCCGCGAAGGCGTATGGGGCATCAAGCCGCGCAATCGCGAGCAGCATTTCGCGCTCGACGCATTGCTGGACGACCGCATCAAGCTGGTGACGCTCATGGGCAAGGCCGGCACGGGCAAGACACTGCTGGCCATGGCGGCGGGGCTGAAGCGCACGGTGCACGACCGGGAATTTCGCCGGCTGGTGGTGGCGCGCCCGACGATTTCAATGGGCAAGGAACTCGGCTTTCTGCCCGGTTCGCTGGAAGAAAAGCTCGCGCCGTGGATGCAGCCGATTCATGACGCGCTGGAAATGTTGAGCGATCTGAACATGGGCCAGGAGCATCGCCGCAGCGGGGATTTGATGCGTTCGGGCAGCATCGTGGTCGAGGCGCTGAGCTATATCCGCGGGCGCAGCATTGCGAATCAGTTCATGATCATCGACGAAGCGCAAAACCTGACGCCGCTCGAAGTGAAAACGATCATCACGCGCGTGGGGAATGGCACCAAGATTATTTTCACGGGCGATCCGTATCAGATTGATAATCCATACGTGGATTCGTCTTCCAACGGGTTCAATTACATCGTGAGCAAGTTCCGCTCGGA
Source organism: Verrucomicrobiia bacterium (assembly GCA_035550235.1). Lineage (GTDB taxonomy): Bacteria > Verrucomicrobiota > Verrucomicrobiia > Limisphaerales > DASXHY01 > DASXHY01. Next base: position 3,912 of record DASZPR010000235.1, read on the forward strand.
AGCGGTGGCGGCGCACATTGAGTTGCAGAAGGGTGAACGGTCGGAGTTGGCAGAGTTGGCGGCGAATATACTTTGAGCGTGGAACGTAAAACGTGAAACGTGAATTTCGGTTTGGCTTTTTTGCAGTATTCACGTTTTACGAATCACGTTTCACTTTTTCAAGGCTTGGCAGTCTCCCGCGTTTTTCTTAACTTCGTGAAGTGACTGGCTTCTTACGATTCATCGGGATCATGAACGCCGCAGTGTGGCTGGGAACAGCAGTTTTCTTCACCTTCGGAGCGGAACCAGCCTGCTTTTCCACGGATATGCGCGCGGCTTTGGGCACTCCGCCGGCGTCTTATTTTCCGGGTGCGATTTCAGGCGTCGTCATGAGCGGTTATTATCATCTGACGCTCGTTTGCGGGGTGATTGCGTTGCTGCATTTCCTGGCGGAATGGCTGTGCATGGGGCGGCCGCGGCGGAAGTTTTCCTTTGGGCTGGTGGCGGCGTTGTTCATTCTGACGCTGATTGGCAGCAGCAGCGTTTACCCTGCGCAGGTTCGGCTTAACCGAAAGCATTACACGGCGCCGCAACCGGCTGAGCGGGAATCGGCGGGAAGAAGTTTCCACATTCTAAGGTTCACGGGTATCGCGTTAAACCTGATAATCATAGGCGGATTGGTGGTCTACGTTTCGCGGGTTTCCAGCGCATCGGACACATTACGGTTCATGCGTCCCGTACAATTCCGGGGTTGACAAAAACCCTGTAAAGCCAAAGGTTATATGCACGACGCCATCGGGGCGTCAGCGGGAAATAAGTATGATCTCAAATGACCGACCATCACCTTACGGGCACCACCACCATAACCCACGCTCGTTCGGGCAGCCAAGACCTCCTGTCAATGAGGACACTCTAAAGACAGATAAGGTACAAATCGAACGCAAAACTTTTGTGTTCACCTTGAAAGAAAATGTTCGCGGACGCTTCCTTCGCATCACTGAAGATGTGGGTGGACGCCGCGACACGATTATCATCCCGGCGCCGGGCCTGGAAGATTTCAAGAAGCTGCTTGACGAAATGGTCAAGGTGGCGGCGGAAACGCCTCCTCCGGCCGATAAGCCGGAATAATAAATAAATCGCCGGTGGCGTATCCCTTGCGCCCACCGGGGGGCTTGTTGGCTTAACCTCCTTTAGCCGATTTTTTAGGCGATTTTTTTGGCTTCACTTGCGGGGCATCGCCCCACAAGGTTTCCAAGTCATATCGTTCGCGTACGTCTTTTTTCATGACGTGAACGATGACATCGAAAAAGTCGAGGACGATCCAAGCCGTCTGCAACGTGCCATCCACGGCGCGCGGGCGGATGTCATGCTCTTCACGGAGCTGGTCGGTGATTTCGTCCACGATCGCGCGCAGATGCGGCTCGCTCGTGCCGGACGCGATCACGAAATAATCCGTGACGGTCGACAGTTCCCGCACGTCGAGAACGACGATGTCTTCCGCTTTTCGATTGTCCGCCAATTCACGACAGAGCAGGGCCAGTTTTTTTGAATCCATAATTGCCGGATCAATTAACCACGAATCCACCCAAATGGACACAAATTTTGCGCGAAGCTTCGCGGGAGGGCATTTGATAAAATGAGGCCCGTCTTCTTCGCTTCGACGCGGCAAGAATGACGAATGGACTTCTTCGTGCCATTCGTCATTCGTTATTCGTCATTTGATACAATCCCGAACTCCGGATGGCTTCCGCAACCGCGCCCGGAACCAGATGATCGATGGGCTGGCCGGCCTTGATGCGCGCGCGGATTTGCGATGAGGACACGCCGAGCGGAAAGCCTTTCAACGTGCGCCCGCGAAAGGGTTTAGGAAAGGGAATCTCCGCCTGCCCGGGCCGCGGGACCACGACGAATTGAGCCAGCCGCGCCAACTCATCCGCGTCGCGCCAGGCGCGCAGTTTTTCCACGTGATCGCCACCGATGAGATAGTGAATCTCTGCGTCCGGGAAGCGACGGTGATAATCGCGCAGGGTATCTATCGTGTAAGATACGCCGCCGCGATGAAGTTCCTGCTCGTCGATTTCGCACCAGGTTTTTCCGGCGAGCGCAAGGCGCAGCAGGCGCAGGCGGTCCGCGCCGGAGGTGGGTTTGCTGTCGGGCTTGAACGGGGACTGCGCAGCCGGGATGAAGAACAGCCGTTCCAGGCCGAGTTCCTCCCGCGCCGCCTGCGCCACGAGCAAATGCCCAAGGTGCACCGGGTCGAATGAGCCCCCGTATAAACCGATTCTTTGCACGGCGGCATTTTATGAAAGACAACTCCAAATCCCAAGCCCCAAGCTCCAGGGAAATCCGAAATTCCAAGATCCAAAAAGCACGCGGAGCCTAGCAACAGCGCCGCACGCCCTTGAAACGTTCCTCAGTGACTTCGTTGTAGATGGTTGCTTCGGATTTCTGCACACACGTACAATCGTGCGCATGCCGCGCGCGGTCGAGCTCGGCTTCACCGGAGAGTTCCTTGACCAGCGCGAAGGCCAGCGCCAGCAAAGCCACTGCGCTCAGTGGTTTTGCCTGGGCGAGCGCATAATCCGGAAGCCACGTCGGCGGCGTTTCGCGCAAGTCGGCGGCTTTCTTGCGGGCAAGCAGGAGGATCCATTCGCGGACACTCATCAGGAAGATGAGTGAGATGAGCACTAAAAAGAATCCCGCCACTCCGGCATCGATGAGGTTGTTTGCATAAAGTCGGAGTGACACCTGAAAATCCTTCTCCGCTTTCTGGGTAGCTGTGGAATCGGAAGCGCTTGTAAAGGCATGATGAGCATGAGCTATGTTTGCCGATTGTATTTTAGCCTGCGCTAGGAAGCCAATCCTCGGATCCGAACTCCAAATCTTCTGCACCCCGGCCGTCATGGTTACGGCGAGAAGCCAAACCAACGGCACGAACGCAATCAAAGCTAACGCGGGCCGACCGACTTTGGGCTCTGGGCTTTTGACATTGGACTTGTCCGCAAGCTGCATTTTCAAAATGATCGTCACCGCAAGACATAGCGCGATGGCGGCGAGCATCTGGTTGGCGATGCCGAAGAGCGGCCAGAGGGAATTGATGCCGCCGAGCGGGTCGCGCACGCCTTGAATTAAAAAATATCCCCACGCAGCCACCATTAAAGCACTGGCGAAGAAATTCGGGCCAAATTTTTTCGTGTCGCCGAGCGGCTTCCAGACGTGCCCGAGAAAATCCTGCAATAGATAGCGCCCCACGCGCGTGCCGGCGTCCAGCGTTGTCAGGATGAACAACGCTTCAAACATGATGGCAAAGTGATACCAGAGACCGAGGCCCGCGCCTTTGGTGACTTGGGAGAAGATGTTCGCCATGCCGACGGCAAGCGTCGGCGCGCCACCCACGCGGCCAAAAAGAGTTTTCTCGCCGATTTGATTTGCCAGCGCAGTCATATGATCGGCGGTAACGGGGAAGCCGAGGCTGGTGACTTTGGCGACGGTGGCGGCGGCTTCGCCCTTCATGTTCATGCTGAGATAGACGCCGGGTTCGAGCGTGCAGGCGGCGATGAGCGCCATGATGGCGACAAATGATTCGAGGCACATTGCGCCGTAGCCGATAGTGCGGGCGTGTTCTTCGCGCCCGATGATTTTTGGCGTGGTGCCGCTGGAGATGAGCGAATGAAAGCCCGAAATCGCTCCGCAAGCGATGGTGATGAAACAGAACGGGAACAATTTTCCAGCGAACACCGGGCCGTCACCGGTGGTCGCGAACGAAGTCAGCGCGTGCATCTGGAGTTGCGGCAATAGAAGCAGGATGCCGAGCGCCAGCAACGTGATGGTGCCGAGCTTCATGAACGTGCTGAGGTAATCACGCGGCGCGAGCAACAGCCAGATCGGCAGCACACTGGCGGCGAGGCCGTAGAGAATAATCGTCCAGGCGATGGGCTCCGCCTTGAAGGTGAAGCGGTGCGCCCACTCGGCGTGGCTGTGGACGAATTGCCCACCCCAGACCGCTAGCAGCAACAGGACGATTCCGATGATGGACGCTTCGAGGATTTTTCCCACGCGCCAGAAACGCATGTAGCCGCCCATGAACATCGCAATGGGGATGGTGGCGGCGACGGTGAACACGCCCCACGGACTTTCCGCGAGCGCGTTTACGACGACCAGCGCCAGCACCGCGAGCAGGATGATGACGATGGAGAGAATGGCGATGAGCGCGATGTATCCCGCAGGCGTGTTCAACTCTTCCTTCACCATTTGCCCGAGGGATTTTCCGCTGCGGCGAATTGACGCGAAAAGAATCACGAAATCCTGCACGGCGCCGCCGAGCACGACGCCGATCAAAATCCAGAGCGTGCCGGGCAGATAGCCGAATTGCGCCGCGAGCACCGGACCGACCAGCGGGCCGGGGCCGGAGATGGCCGCGAAGTGATGCCCGAAAACGATCCACTTGTTCGTTTTGCAAAAATCCTTTCCGTCGTCATGGACTTCGCACGGGGTCGCGCGGCGGTCGTTCAGCATCAGGACGCGCGTTGCAATCCACTTGGAATAAAACCGATAGCCGATCGCATACGTGCACAGCGCCGCGATGAGTATGTAGGCGGAGTTGAGCGGTTCACCTCGGTGAAACGATAATGTGGCATACGCCCACGCGCCTGCAATCGCGAGCAGAAACCAAAATAGCTTTGCGGCAATAGTTTTCATCGAGATGAGCAGGAACAATTTAGCAGCCGCGGGCTGCCGATGACGAACCAATAGTTTTTTGAATCAGACACAAATCGGTGCGTTTATTCCAGCCGTTGCTGCGCCAAAACCGTTCGCCGCTTTTGTTGTTCGCGTAGACGAAGATGTTGCATTTCATGATGCCGAGCCGCTTGAGTTCTGCCAGGCAGCGCGCGACGAGCTTCGTCCCGAGGCCGTTTCGCCGATGAGTCGCCGCCACGGCAAGGTGATGCAAATAGCCGCGGCGGCCATCGTGGCCGCACAGTACGGCCCCCACGAGCTTGTTGCCCTCGCGCGCGACGAAGCTCAGGCCGCGATTTCGTTTCAGGTAGGCTCCAATGGCCGGGCGCGTGTCGGATTCGTTCAGGCCCACGCCCTCGGAGTTTTGCCAGAGAATGAGAACGTCCTCGAAGTTGGCGAGCGTCATCGGTTTGATTGTGCAGCGCATGATGTGGAAGGTTTTAAACCGAGGGGCGGCTGGGAATCAATGCTTTCCATTTGCCCGGGCCGGGGTAATTTCAAACTGTGGACGAGCCCATCCAACTTCCCATCGATGGCGTGCTGGATTTGCACACGTTCAAGCCGGCGGAGGTCAAGGACGTGGTGCTGGAGTATCTGGCGGAATGTCTCAAGCGCGGAATTTTTCAGGTGCGGATCATCCACGGCAAGGGTATCGGAAATTTGCGCCGCACAGTGCATGCGGTTCTCGAGAAACATCCGGAGGTGATTTCGTTCACGCTGGATCACCCGCAATACGGCGGCTGGGGTGCGACGATTGTGTTTTTGCGGAAACCGGCGGCGTAAAGTTTGTAGGACAGGGCATCTTGCCTGTCTCTGTTCCTTTGCTTTTTGCGTAGAAAAATCAGAGACGGGCAAGATGCCTGTCCTACGTTAGAGGCGTTTGATGAATTTCTGTTCGTCACCGGGCCGCGGAAAGAGGAGTCGTTTGGTGCCATCGGGCAACGAGGCGAGCGCGACGGGCGTGTTCGGAAATAGAGAGAGCAATTCTTCATCGGTCATTTCGTGCACCTGCGAGACGGGTGCCGCTGAGGGAGCAACGCTCGCTATTCGTGATGGCAGGGGCGATTCCCTTCGCAAAGCCAGCA
>DASZPR010000236.1:0-9495 GCA_035550235.1 Verrucomicrobiia bacterium
CATGCATTGATTTTCGGAAACGACCAAGAACGCGCCAACGTCAGTTGGCGCTTTTTTGTTATGAGGCTCGAAAAAAAATCCCCCTGCAAGGTCAACCTCATCCTGAACATCCTCGGCAAACGCGCCGATGGCTTTCATGAACTGGAGACCGTCATGCATCCCGTCAACCTGTTTGACGAGATGGATTTTGCCCGCGTCACCCGCGGCTTTCACCTGACCTGCAGCGATGCAACTCTGCCCACCGATGCCGGGAATCTCGTGCATCGCGCCGCGATGTTGTTTTTCCAGAAAACGGAAATCCGCGATGGCGTGCGGATTCATCTCGAGAAAAAAATCCCGCTCGCGGCGGGCCTCGGCGGCGGCAGCGGCAACGCTGCGACCACCTTGCTCGGCTTGAACGAACTTTTTGGAAAACCCCTTTCCGTAAAAGCGCTGCACGACATCGCTGCCACACTTGGTTCCGACATCCCATTTTTCCTGCAAACCAAGCCGGGGCTCGGGACCGGCCGCGGCGAAAAAATCCAATCGCTCGATTTCTTCCCCGCGATGGCCGGCGCGGCGTTTGTGTTGATCCATCCCGGTTTCGGCATTTCCACACCGTGGGCATATCAAAATCTCGCGCGCTTCCCCGCCGCCCTGAAGGGCACGCCTGGCCGCGCGCAAAAATTAATTTCGCTCCTGCAAACCGCGGACTTGCGGACGGCCGGCCGTGAATTCTACAACTCCCTTGAAGCCCCGGCGCTCGACAAATATCCGCTGCTCACGCTTTTTCAGGATTTCCTGCGCGAGAACGGCGCTGCGGCCACTCTGATGTCCGGCAGCGGATCCACGACCTTTGCCGTCGCAGAAAATCTCGCCGCCGCTGAAAAACTCGCGGAGAAATTCAAAGGCAAATTTGGTGAAACGTATTGGTTGGCGGTAGTGACGGTTTGAAACGTGTTGCGGGTTCCGTGTTGCGTGAATTTATCAAAACGCTTCAGCAAAGAATCACGCAACACGAAATACGGAACACGTGTCTCTTCTACTGCGAATGCGGCGACTCGTTCTTCGGATTTTTCTCGAGCTTCTTTTTGATGGCGTCCAGGCGCTTGTTCCAATCCGTCCAGCTCGATTTCCACTGCACGCCCGTGAAATCTTTCTGCGCCTGAGGCCACATTTTTTCCAATTCGCCAAATTGCCGCTGCGCTTCCGTTTTGTAATCCCACTTCAGGTAAGCCTCGACGAGGTTCAATTGATTCTCCGGGAACTCCGGTGCGATCTCCACTGCCTCTTCGAGGTATTGGCGCGCTTTTGATCGGCTGCCGATGCTGACGATCGATGGCGCGTCGCGATACAATAGTCCAAGATTGCGATCCGGCCCCGCGTAATCGAATTTCTTATCGAGCGCGCGAGCCGCCATGAATTCGCGCTCCATGTCCTTCACCATCCGGAGCGCGGACAGGTTCCGCTTCGTGTCCGCCAATTGCCCAATGTCCATCCCGAGATAATAATGCGCGGGAGCGGAACTGGGAAACAACGCCAGTGCCGCGCGGCACGCGGCGATTCCATCCTCGGCGTATTTAGCTTCAGCCGATGACTCCTTTTGCAACGTCGACATGTCGAAACACGCGCGACCGTATCTCCACGCCACCTCGGCGCTGTTCGTGGTTGTTTGGAATTCCTTGTGGAGCTGTTGATATTCGCTCTCGAGATAGGCCTCGGTCGTATTGGTGTCCGCAGCCCCGGCCCGGACCGCGCAACAGGCCATGAGAACAACCGCCATCACCCACCCGAATCGCACGGAGCGCTGATTTTCGACCGGCCTAACGCATACCGCGGACCGAGCGATTGGACCAAAAACCTTCCCCATCCAGCGGAATGTTCTCATTATGTACAGTTTGACCGTTTCTCTGTGTGGTTGCACGATTTAAAACCCGCTTATGATCCGTGGCGCACGAAATAAGGGGTTGCCAAGAGGTTTTTCCGACTTATACTGCCTGCTAAGTGAGACCCACTGGTAAATTACTGCAGTCCCTGCCATTTTTGGCCTTGCTACTATTAGTAGCGGGCTGTGGAGGCATTAATGCATCCAAAAGTGTCTCACCTCTCGATTTCCTGCTGCCAGGAGCAGGAGGGTTCCTCCAAGCTGATCCCCCACCCGCGAACCCCGATTCTGATCAGTTGAACCCCATGGCAATCTCTGGCAAACAAGTAGCTCAAATCTAAAATACGCTTATGCGATTTCCTTTCGCGCTTTCGGCGAAGATCGCCGGCCATATTATTAAACACAAGGTCAAGCGAACTCCCAAGTTCGCGATGGTCTTGCAACTTGAACCCTTGCATACGTGTAATTTGACGTGCACGGGGTGCGGTCGTATTCGTGAATATTCCACGAATCTCAAGGATATGGTGCCGCTGGAAAAATGCCTCGCGGTCGCGCAGGAGTGCGATGCGCCCATGGTTTCCATTTGTGGCGGCGAACCACTGATTTATCCCAAGATTGAAGAACTGGTGAACGGCATCCTCGGCCAGGGCCGCATCGTTTACATCTGCACGAACGGCGTGTTCATGCGGAAGAAAATGAAGGACTATCTGGCCAGCGTCTACGGCCCCGAGCTCGAGCCCAAAGTTAAAAAATTGCTCGAAGACAAATTGATTTCCGAGAAGGACGCCGAGACCATCCGCAAATCCGACCCCGCCGCGCGCGCCAAATCCGTCATCGCGCCGAGCCAATGGATGTATTGGAACGTCCACGTGGACGGCTTGGAATTCACGCACGACCTCATCGTCGAACGCGAAGGCGTGTTCAAGGAATGCGTTGAAGCCATCAAGATGGCGAAGATTCTCGGCTACCAGACTGCCACGAATACCACGGTTTATAAAGAGACCGACGTGCAGGAACTCGAGGACATGTTCAAGTTCCTCTCCTCGCTCGATGTCGATGGTCACACGATTTCGCCCGGTTACGAATACGACGCGGCCAAGAAGGACATGGTCAAGCGCCTGGGCAAGCAGCCCGAGGATTTCTTCCTCACGCGCAAGATGACGCGCCAGAAATTCGCGCGCATCGAGGAATGGGGCAAGCACTTTACCATTTTCGGCACCCCGGTTTATCAGGAATTCCTCGCCGGCAAACGCGAGTTGACCTGCACCGCCTGGGCCATCCCGACATACAACATCAAAGGGTGGAAAGCGCCCTGTTACCTGATGACCGACGGCCATTACGACGGCTATCAGGAAATGTTGTCGAAGGTGAACTGGGAAAAATATGGCGTGGTGGACGGTGTCGCGCGCGATCCGCGTTGCGAAAACTGCATGGTCCATTGCGGCTACGATCCCAGCGGCGCGCTCGGCACGAATTATAAGAGCGGCGACAACTGGAAAAATTTCAAATACAACTTCGGCTCCAAGCCGCAGCCGTATCCGGCGAGCCCTGAATTGGCAAAACGCGCCTTCAACGGCGTGTCCATCGGCAAAGGCCACCTCGCGGAAGCCAAGGCAGCGATCAATTCTCCGCGCGCGGCCATGAACGGCGCGCAAGCCGCCTTCTCGCGTCGTGAAGAATCTCACGACCATTCCGGCGGTGGCAGTTGCGGCACCGGTGACACCACGCAACGCGATGAGTTGCTGGCGAAGATTCGCGAAAACGGAAAAACGTAGAAAGCAGGCAGGAAAGATTCACGCGGATGATTCAAACCTGATATCCCTGTGAATCCGCGATTGAAATGTTAATACGGTGACCGCGAATCCCGCGATACCGTCTCCCTCTCCGCCACGGAGTGGGGGAGAGGGCCGGGGTGAGGTGGCACTTAGGGTTCACGGGGACGACTGTTGTTTTTTAGAACTGAAAAATTATAAATAAAGAATGAGCGCACTTTTTTTATCTCCTCCGAGCTTTGACGGTTTCGATGGCGGCGCCGGCGCGCGCTACCAGGCCCGGCGCGAAGTCACCAGCTATTGGTATCCCACCTGGCTTGCGCAACCCGCGGCACTCGTTCCCGGCTCCAAGCTCCTCGATTGCCCGCCGCACAACATCGACGTCGCCAAGTGCCTCGCCATCGCGAAGGATTTTGATCACGTCATCATCAACACCTCCACACCGTCGTTGAAAAACGATTGCAAAGTCGCCGAGGCCATCAAGGACCAGAAGCCGTCCACGAAGATTGGCTTCATCGGCGCCCACACGATGGTGTTGCCGACGGAGACGTTGAAGGCTTCGCGCGCCATCGATTGGGTTGGCCGCAAGGAATTCGATTTCACCTGCAAGGAAGTTGCCGAAGGCCGCGATCTCGCAACCATCAATGGCCTTTCCTACAAGGACAAAGACGGCAAGATCAAACACAACCCCGAGCGCGAAATGATCGCGGACATGGACACGCTGCCGTGGGTGGCGGATGTCTACAAGCGCGATCTCGAGATCGAGAAATATTTCATCGGTTACCTGCTGCATCCGTACGTAAGCCTTTACACCGGCCGCGGCTGCCCCGCGCAATGCACGTTCTGTCTCTGGCCGCAAACCATCGGCGGCCACAAATACCGTGTGCGTTCGCCGCAGAATGTCGCCGACGAAATGTTCTACATGAAGAAACTCTTCCCGCAGGTGCGCGAATTTTTCTTCGATGACGACACCTTCACCGCGAACCTCCCGCGCGCGAGAGAGATCGCCAAAAAGCTCGGCTCGCTCGGCACGCCGTGGAGCTGCAACAGCCGCGCCAATCTCGATTACGACACCATCAAAAGTTTCAAGGACAACGGCCTGCGCTTGTTCCTCGTCGGCTACGAAAGCGGCAACGACGAAACTCTCACGCGCATCAAGAAGGGCGTGACCACCGACGAAATGCGCAAGTTCACCAAATCCTGCCACCAGGCCGGCGTGGTGATTCACGGCACGTTCATCCTCGGCCTGCCCGTCGAGACGAAGGAGACCATCGAGCAAACGATTAATTTCGCCAAAGAGCTCGACGTGTTTTCGCTGCAAGTCTCGCTCGCCGCGCCGTATCCCGGCACGGAGCTTTACGACATGGCCAAGCAAAACGGGTGGTTCACGAAGAAGGACAAAACCGACCTCGTGGAAGGCGACGGCTTCCAACAGAGCGCGCTCGAATACCCCGGCCTGAGCAAAGACGAAATCTTCGAGAACGTCGAACGCTTCTATCATCAATATTATCTGCGTCCGAAGCCGATCCTGCGCATCATTAAAACGATGCTTGAGGACAAAGACATCTGCGTGCGCCGGTTGCGTGAAGGCTACGAATTCTTCAAGAGCATGTCCCAACGCCGCTCAGATTTGGCGGCGGCCAAGGCGGCTTCGGCGGCTTGATTTTGTAACGGCGGTCTGTGACCGCCGCTTTTGAGTTTTCAACGAAAGAAACGGCATCCCTCTGGATGCCGTTTCTTTTTTTTGAGGATGGCTATGGACCCCTCCGGGCCTACCGGTCTTTTCTTGTTTTTGCTCGTTCAGACTTTGTTAAGTCACTGCTGTTGCTATGTCTTGACTTGGCCGCCCTTGAGTGTCTAATTGCGCTCGAAAGATCGAATGGAGGTTTCTCATGAATAAAATTTCTATTTTAGGTGTGGCGGGAATTAGTTTGCTTTGCATGTCTTCGGCTTCGGCGGTTTCGCCCAACGATTCTTTCAGCAACAGGGTTCAGCTTTTGGGAACTAATCTCACGTACTCAGGGACTTTCGGAGACGCGACGCTGGAGCCGGGTGAGCCGCATCCTTACGGCACGAACACCGTTTGGGTCTCATGGGCAGCGCCGGCGACGGGGGCGGTTCAGGTCAGTCTGTCCCCGAACCTTCCCGGGCAGTTTGCACAGTATCCGCCGGCGGTTTTCACGGGTTCAACAGTGGACCATCTGCAGGCGGTACCGTCGGTTCCAGTTCATTCTTTCCTGCCCGACCCGGTCCGTTTCGTGGCGATGGAGGGCGTGGTTTATCAATTTCAGCTTACTGGACCACAGGTGAGCTACTTGTTCTCTCTCCAGTTTCAACCGTACGGTGCTTGTAGCTGTGATAATTTCACGAACGCGATCGTCATTCAAGGCGACTACCCGACGCTGGTGCCTCAACCAGTGGCGGGAGCGACAATGGAGTTGGGAGAGCCCGCGCATTTCGGACCGAGGCCGCAAAAGAGTCTTTGGTGGAAATGGCAGCCGCAGCAATGGAGCGCATGCACCCTCGATTTGAGTTCGAGTTTGGTTTCAAACTATGTCACGGCAGTGTATGTGGGGAATTCGGTCGACACGCTGTCGCTGGTGGCGAAGGCAACGAATACCACCTGCAATTTTACCGCGGAGGGCGGGGAGACTTATTACATCGCGGCGGCAGTGCCTACCAACGCTGTGGGGGATATATGGTTGTTTTTGCAAAACCCTAAATCTTTAAGTTCGCATACGCCGAACGGGAATGTTTTGTATGAGCCGAGTTGGGAAGGAACGGCCTTATACCCGGTTCATTGGCAATCCTCCGGGCCGATCGGCGGATGGGTGAATGATTATGGTGGCGTGGACGGGATGACCTGGCCAGAGCTCGCCGGCGGAACGGCGATTTGGCAGGATTTTCCGACCATTCCCGGGCACAGATATGCAGTACGGTTTGCCGTCAAGACAGGGAGTAACCGGAACAGCGGAGAAACCGGTGATGCGTTTGTGGCGGTCGCATGGGATGACCGGCAATTGGGCACATCAGATATTCCGGAAGCGGAAATAAGTTCTTGGAGTTGGGACAATAATTATTCGGTCATCGCGAGTAATATCACGTCACGGATTGCATTTACCAATGTTGGACGGACCATACAGATGGACGCCTTCAGCGTGGTGGATGTCAGTGATCCCCCCGTGATCGTCACGCAACCGGCCTCGGCCAGCAGTGTGGCGGGCGGCTCGGTGACGTTGGCGGTCGGGGTGACAGGCACGGGGCCGTTGCATTATCAGTGGTATTTTCAAGGCACGCTGCTGGACGATGAAACCAGTTCGCAACTTGACCTCACGTCGTTGAGCACGAATCAGATTGGCGATTATCGCGTGGTGATTACAAATAACTTCGGGATGGTGACGAGCGCGGTGGCGTCGTTGCTGGTGGATGTTCCAAAAGGGGCGACAATTCTCTTTGAGCCTTATGGCGATACTGTGCCAGCGGGGAATGATTTCAATTTTACCGTCGTGGCGACGGGAACGCCGCCATTGGGCTATCAATGGTTTTTCAACGGCACCAATATCGACGGTGCAACGAACCAAAATTTAACGCTGACGAATGTCCAAAGCGTTGCGGCGGGTGTTTATTCCGTGCGCGTGCAGGATCTTTCCAGCACGGTGTGGAGTCTGCCGGCGACGCTGGTTGTGGGCACAGCGGATTCTGGCGGCGGGCAGATTAATTTTGCGAATTGGTTTGTTGACTCGAAGACCAATGCGTTGCCGATATTTGATGTCGACGGAAGCACGCTGCTCAACGGTGGCGGCTATGTGGCCCAATTATATGCCGGGCCCGCGCTCGCTTCGTTGCGGCCGGTGGGACAGCCGACGCCGTTTCAGAGCGGTTTCAATGCCGGCTATTTCGTGCCTCAAACGCTCACACTCGGCAACGTGGCGCCCGGCAGCAATGTAATGGTGCAGGTGCGCGCGTGGGATACTGCATTTGGCCCCAGCTACGAGGCCGCGCGGGCAATGGGTGGGAGATTTGGGAAATCCCCCATATTTCAAGTCGTGGCGGGTGGTAACGAGGCACCGCCCGCGGATCTACAGGGATTGCAGAGTTTTTCTTTGCAGGCCGGGTTACCCTATCTTCAGGTTGCTTCGATTACATTCGTGGAGAGACAGCCCCCCGACACGCTGGTCTGGGCCCTGCACGGCCAGCCAGGCAATATTTATACGATCGAGAAAAGGGAACAAGGCGCAGTCTGGCAACCCTATCAAGTCATAACCAATGTCACCGGAACCGTGAATTTCACGAATACAGTTGAGCCTGGTTCCGGCTTCGTCGTTCTCTATCGTGCCCGCATTCTTGATTGATCCAAAGCAATCTGGGTAAGCACCACTAAAAGTCCCCGGCTAAAGTTTGGGTTCGACGGAATCTCGCCAAACCTTTGGAAAGGTTTGACCGAGCGGTTTCGAGCCGAAATAATGCTCTAAATGAGTGTAGGGGAATCCAATGCTCCGAATTTTTCGTTGCTGATTTCGCGGTTCAGCGGCAGCGGGCAATGGGAGCGTGTGCTGGACACGGCGCGAGAATGGCTCGAAGCCGATCCCCAAAATTCCCGCGCTCACCTCGCCGCTGGCCAGGCGTTACTGAACTTGAAGGAGTATCCCGAGGCGGAAGTGCATCTGAGGCAGGCGCTCGCCGGCAGACCGGGAGACGGCACGGCGCATCGGTTCATGTCGATCGCACTTTTCCACGCGAAACGATTCCAGGAAGCGGACGCGGAAATTCAGACGGCCATCTCGCTGGCCCCGAACGACCATTACAATTGGTATCACCTGGCTTGGATGTTTTATCGCCAGGGCGACAAAGCTTCGGCGGCAAAGTATTTGCAAAAAGCGCGCGAGCTGGCCCCCCGCGATGCGGATGTGTTAAACCTGCTCGCATTGTGTGCGCCGGCGGGGGAATCGATCTTCCGAATCCGACAATACGAGGAGGCTTTGGAACTCGATCCGGAAAACGCGCTGGTGCATAATAACATCGGGGCGTATCACATGAATGTGACGCAGGATTTTGAGAAGGCGGAGGAGTGTTTTCGGCGTGCATTGTTTTTTGAGCCTTCCCTGAAGATGGCGCGCGACAATTTATTCATCGCGCTGAAGCGTCGGGACAAGGTGTACCGCGCTTTGCGCGCGCCGCGGGATTGGATGATGCAGGGCTTCGGGTTCATGCGAAAGGCTCGCAGCAAAAATATTCTTTTTTACCTTCTGTTGATCCCGCTCTGGGCTTACTTCTTCCGCTTCCTGATCGCCGGATTAGTCCTTTGGTGTTTACTGGTTTGGCCGATGGTAAAGGTGTATGAGTTTCTCACGATCGGAGATATCCGGCATCAGGCCGGAGAAATCGGCAGCCGGCGCGGTGGTTTTTTTGGATATCGCAAATGGCCGCTGAAAGTGCGCTTGGGCATTTTCGGCGCGTGCCTGGTTGCCTTTTGGGCGGGAGTGGCGGCGTTGATTTTGTGTGAGAACTCGTCGCTGGGGCATGGGAATATTGCGGGCATCATTGTGGGATCGCTCGTGGCGATTGGGGTGGCCGGCTTTTTATTTGTGCGGATCCGCGCCGGGTTGACGCGGCGGCGGGCCAAAAGTTTGAGCCGCAAGCGAGCCCGGCGATTGCAGGGAATTTTGGAAGAAACCAGGACGAACAGTCGATGAACGAGCAAACTTTGAAATTGTTGGAGAAGGCGTTGCAGACCTCTCCCGGAGATTGGGAGACCCGCGCGCATTTGATTGATGAATACCTCGCCGTGGGAAAAGCGGAGCGAGCGGCGGAATTGCTCCGGGCGGCGCCGGTCATTCCAGGAACCGAGGAGGATTTGTT
>DASZPR010000237.1:0-2489 GCA_035550235.1 Verrucomicrobiia bacterium
TCCGCGGGGTGGTCACGAGCATGGGCCCGCGTTATGATCGCTGGCTGTCCATCCAGGACGACACGCGGGGGATTTTCGTGGACCTTCACGCCATTTCGAATGGCATCCCGGTACCGGGAGATTTCTGCGACCTCGTCGGCCACTCCGGCAAAGGTGATTTTGCGCCCATCGTCGTGGCCGATACCATTCGGCGCCTTGGTCGCGGAGATTTTCCCGAACCTTCACGGCCGGCGTGGAATGAGTTGATTAATGGCAGCATGGATGTGCAATGGGTCGAATTCCAGGGGTTGGTCACCGACGTTCACAGCAACGCCCTTTCTATGCTTTTGGCTGGAGGGCAGCTTGATGTGCAGGTGGACCAGTATGAAGACCGGTTGATGCAATTTAAAAAATCAGTCGTCCGGGTGCAGGGGGTGTTGTTTGCGGACTGGACCACGGCACGGGAGGTGCGCGTTGGTGATGTGCGTGTGCGCAATGCGAGCATCACTGTAGATGTGCCGGCGCCGAAAGACCCTTTCGATGCGGTGGTTAAAACGCCTCGCGAATTGCTGCAGTTTGATGCACAAGCCACCGCATTTCGGCGCGTGAAAGTTCGCGGGCAGATTGTTCACGCGGAACCCGGCCGGGTTTTCCTGATGGAAGATGGCGCGGGCATCCGTTTATTGGGGACCGAAGCAGAGCCGTTGCATGCAGGCGATCTGGTCGAGGCGGTCGGTTATCCCGATATCAGTGGGACGGCACTGCTGCTGCGTGAAGCTATTTTGCGAAGAAACGGCCATCAACCGTTGCCACCGCCCAAAGTCCTCAGCGAATCGGAATTGACACTCGAAGGATTGGATTCAACCCGCGTGCGCGTTGAGGGGAAGTTGCTCGGCTGGCATGTGGAGCAGGGCGCTCCGGTTTTGGAAATGCAATCCGGATCGCATCTTTATCTCGCCCGTCTGCCAAAAGGGGAATCGCGGCAGACCAAGCTGCGCGAAGGCAGCACTCTGGCACTGGAGGGTGTCTATGTTGGCCACGGGCGCAATCAACATGCGGGGACCGAGGCTGAGGCGTTCGAGCTTCTGCTCAATTCCGCCGGCGATGTGGCCGTGCTTTCGCAGCCGGGGTGGTGGACGCTGCAACGAATGCTTATCGTCGTCGGTCTTTTGTTGATCGGCCTGACGTTCGCTCTCGTCTGGATCTCGCAATTGCGGCGGCTCGTCGAACAGCGCACGGCGCAACTCCAGCGCGAAATTCGCGAGCGTGAGCGGGTCGAACGCCAGCACGCTCTCGAGGCCGAGCGTTCGCGCATCGCCCGTGATTTGCACGATGACCTCGGCTCCAGCCTCACCGAGATTAATGTGCTCGCGAGCACCGGCCAGCGTCCGCAATCCGATATAGCCAAACAGGCAAACTTGTTTCATGCCATCGCGGGAAAGGCGCGCAGCCTCATCGCGGCCCTCGATGTCATCGTGTGGGCGGTTGACCCCGAAGACAATTTACTGCAATCCCTGGCCGACTATCTCACGGGTTACGCCGAGGAATTTTTTGCGAATACGAATATCGCATGCCGATTCAAGATACCGGTGTCATTTCCGCCCATTATTCTGGACGGCCGTGTCCGGCACGACTTGCTCCTGACTGTGAAAGAGGCGCTGAATAATATTGTTCGCCACGCCGAGGCAACCGAAGTGGAGTTTCGCATGGCGGTTACTCATGGCGTCCTGGAGATCGAAATCAGCGACAATGGCAAGGGATTCGAGGGCGGCGCGGAAAAGGGCGGGCACGGGTTAAAAAATCTTTCCGCCCGGTTGCTTATGCTGGGCGGCAGTTGTACTGTGGAATCGCGCGTTGCCGGTGGCACGGTGGTGATTGTTCGCCTTCCGTTGCCAAGTCCCTCGCCGAAAACCGCGGTGGCACCAAACTAAAAATACGACGTTTGACTGATTTTTTACCTTCGGAACTCATTTAATGTGGTCATTGAACCGGAAGCCCTCGTGGCGCACGGTCAATGACATGTCGGCACAAGCAATACAAAGTATCGGTCAGGATGTAATGACGAAAGTCGCCATTGTCGAAGACAACGCCACGCTGCGCAAATACCTCGCAGAGGTGATTAACAATACGCCCGCGCATCGCTGCGTCTGCACGTGCGAATCGGCTGAGGAAGCCATCATCCAGATTCCCGCCCACCGACCCAACGTGGTCTTGATGGATATCCACCTGCCCGGCGAATCAGGCATCGCTTGCACCGCGCGCTTGCGCGAGAAGATGCCGAACCTGCAGGTCATCATGCTGACGGTCTACAAGGACATCAAAATGATTTTCCAGGCGCTCAAAGCCGGCGCTTGTGGCTACGTCTTGAAGCGGTCGGACGACCAGGAAATTTTGAGCGCCATCGCGGAAGTGCGCGCGGGTGGCGCGCCGATGACGAGCGAAATCGCCAGAATGGTCGTGCGCGCGTTCGCGGACGCGCCCTCCATACCGCTGACCGAAGGCACGGACCA
>DASZPR010000238.1:0-6543 GCA_035550235.1 Verrucomicrobiia bacterium
CACAGAGTCTTGTTGCAAAACCCGTGATAAAACCGATCCGCGCTTTCTTCCGAAAGATACACCGGCGCGGCATGGAAGCGTTGAGCGTGCGCTTCGACCTCCGGGATGTGTTCCGGTTCAATCGTTCGGCCCGGCCAGCCCATCCACAAAAAATCAAAGGGCTCGCCGGAACCCGCCCGGTTTTTTTCCAGGTAACTCCACAAACCCGTGGTCAATCCTCCGGAGCTGGACTCAAAGGCCGGCTTGCCGTCCGTCATGGAAACGGTGAACGGCAGCCGGTTGGACACAATGACTAAACGCATGCGGAGGTTCGAATTAAAAGCCACCCGCCTGCCAGACGGTGCGGTGGGGATAAAGGCGGATGGCATCGGGGGCGCGGCGTGCGAATGGGGAAAAGGTCGGACGGCATGCCGCCGCCCGGGACATTCGCGCGCGTGCGCCGCCCGTAAAATCATTTTTTCGCCCGGCATTCATCAAGGGGTTTTAAATCGTTTCAACGTGTGAGGGTAACCTTTGCCCCGGCGCTCCCCACCGAGAGGCGTGGATCGCAACTGCCAGGGCTCCGAAAACGCATTGCTTTGCGCGAGCCTTTCCTCCGGAGTGCGGTTCAACAGGTGTTCGATCGTTTCGAGCAGCGCCGGGACTTCAATGGGCTTTTCGAGAAACGCGGATGCGCCCGGAATGGTGTGCTCGTCCAATTGGTCGGCGAGCCCCGTGATGACAATGACTGGCAAAAGCGGATAACCGGAATTAACCTGTCCCAAAATGTCCCACCCGTCCTGGATCGGCAGGTTCAGATCGAGGATCAACAAGTCCGCTTGGGCAAACTCACTTTGGGCCGAGTCACCATCTGGGGCCACCGCCAGGTCATACCCGCTCGCCGTCAAAATATTCTTCAATGACGACCGAACGGAGGCGTCGTCATCGATGATTAAAATTTTCTTTTTCATATACTATCGTCCATGTGTCCCACATCGGACATTTCCTTAGTTGGCATGGACCATGCCAACTGCGATTGTATTAATGAAAATTGATTGTTTTCTGGGGGTTCCGAAGTGTTGAATTGAAATAACCGCGCTATGAATGGAACAAATTATTCCACCGGAGGCTTCCGGCGTATCACTCGTCTCGCACCGCAGGTAAAAGTGCGCGTGCTCGGCTTTGCCGTCGTCGTTATCTGCGGCTCCATCCTCATCTCCTGGTTTACGCACAGTTTGTGGAACCAACTGGACCGGCTGCAGAGCGACTATGCCGCCGTTAAAAGCGAAAGCTTTTATATGGGCGTGCATTTGCGCGGGGCCTTGCGCGGTTTGAATGACAAGCTCATGCAATTCGGCGTCTCGCAGGACCCCACTTTTCGCGAGGCGTTTTTGAACGACTCCGCGGATCTGAAAGGCTGGATGGCCACCAACCAGGTGCTGCTTGCCGACACGGCCAATCTGAATCTTTTAAAAAGCGTGGAGGTCGCCAAACAGTTGAAACTCCTGAACCAGATCATCGTTCTCTACAATTCCTATGTCAGTAACGCCACCGCTTTTGTCTCGGTGACCAACGCCGCGGTGAACTCTCGCACCTTTGAACACACCTACAAACACGTGCGCGAAATCTCGAGCGGCCTCTTTCCGTTATGCGACGACTTGGTCGTTTCGCAGCGCGAAGGTTTCGGCGAATTCCTGCACGGCACGCAAGAGACGCTCGCCAACCACGAGCAGCTTTTGATCGTGTGCTCGATTTTGATTCTCGGCATGACGGTGATCCTCGCGGTGCTGGTCTATCGCGGGATGATCGCCCCGCTGCAAATCGGTTTGACCGAAAGCCGTTCCATTATCGAGCGCCAGGAAAAACTGGCATCCCTCGGCATTCTCGCTTCCGGCGTCGCGCACGAAATCCGCAATCCGTTGACCGCGATTAAATTTCGTCTCTTCAGCCTGCGCAAAGCCCTGCCGGCGGTCACCCAAAACGAAGATGCCACCGTTATTGGCAACGAAATCAATCGCCTCGAAGGCATCGTGCAGGACTTCCTCCAATTCGCCCGCCCGTCCGAGCCGCGCCTCACCAAAACCGGCGTGAACCAGGTTCTGGAAGGCGTCGCAAAACTTCTCGAGCCGCAATTGCAGAAACAGGGTATCGAATTGAGATTGGAAATCAGCGAGGACAAGCCCATATTGATCTACGCGGACGCCCAGCAGGTCAAACAGGTCTTGATCAACCTGATTCAGAACTCCGCGGAAAGCATCGGCCGCAACGGAACCATCACCCTCGGGGCAAAGCGCGAGGTGGCGGAATTGGATTCCCGCGAGCGGCCCGTGGCGATCCTCTCGGTGGGCGACACCGGAAACGGCATCCCGCCCGAAGTGGAAGCCCGCTTGTTCGACCCCTTTTTTACCACCAAAGAAGGCGGCACAGGCTTGGGTCTGGCGGTATCTGCGCGTATAGTGGAGAAACACGGCGGAATATTACGATACGAAACTGAAGTAAACCGCGGCACCACTTTTGAAATGGTGCTGCCCGCTGTTGAAGATGATGCAAGCGAACATACTATTGATTGAAGACGACCGCAGCACCGCCTCGGCGCTCCAAAAAGTGTTGCAGGACGAAGGTTACGCCGTGACCGTCGCCGGCCGCGGCGACCAGGGCCTCAACCAGGCGCGGGACCGCGGTTGCGATCTGGTCATCACGGATTTGAAATTGCCCGGCCTCAGCGGCATGGAATTGATCGCCCAATTGCACACCGCCAAACCAAAACTGCCGATCATCATGATGACCGCGCACGGCACCACCGAAACCGCCATCGAAGCGATGAAACTCGGCGCCTGCGATTACCTCGTCAAACCGTTCGAAGCCGATGAATTGCTGGACCTCGCGGCTTCCGCAGTGGCCAGTTCCCGTCGCATGTCGGAACCAATTGAAATCGGCGAAGCCCGCTCCGCCCAACGCGCCATCGTCGGCAAAAGCCGGGTGATGCAGAATATCTACAAGGAAATCGGGCGCGTCGCCGCCACGCCCGTGACGGTCTTGATCCGCGGCGCCACGGGTACGGGCAAGGAACTCATCGCGCGCGCGATTTACCAGCACAGCGACCGCGCCGAAAAACCGTTCATTGCCGTCAACTGCGCCGCCATTCCGGAAACGTTGCTCGAGAGCGAACTGTTCGGCCACGAACGCGGCAGTTTTACCGGAGCCAATTCCCGGCGCATCGGGCGTTTTGAGCAAGCCCAGGGCGGCACCATTTTTCTTGATGAAATCGGTGACCTTTCCGCGAACACCCAGGCCAAACTGCTGCGCGTGCTTCAGGAAAAATGTTTTCAACGCGTCGGCGGCGACGAGTTGATTCCGATCGATGTCCGCGTCCTGGCCGCCACCCACCGCGATTTGGAGGCGGCCATTCAGGAAAAGGAATTTCGGGAGGACCTTTTTTACCGGTTAAGCGTCGTGACCATCTCGCTGCCGCCGTTGAGCGAACGCATTGAGGACATTCCGGAACTGGTTAAATTTTTCATCCAACGCTACGCCGGCGAACTGGCGGTGGAAAATCCTTCCATCCAAACCGACGCCATCACGTTGCTGCAGGCGCAGAAGTGGCCGGGCAACGTGCGCGAATTGGAGAACGTGGTCCGCCGCGCAATGCTGCTGGCGCGTCCGTTCGGAGTGAGCGTCGAGCACGTCCAGCAAATACTGGCCACCGTGCAAAAGCCGGTGCCCGTCAGCAGTCAAACGCACGCCTCGTATGTTTCCGATCTCCTCGCGCGCGCGCAACGCGGCGAAGAGGAAGCGGCCTACGCGAAGATGATTGCTGATTTGGAACCGGAACTGTTCTCCCAGGCGATTCAATTGGCGCAGGGCAACCAGGCCAAAGCCGCCCGCTGGCTCGGCGTGACCCGCCTTAAGATGCGCGAGAAATTAATCCAGCTCGGCTTGCACACCATCCGCGATAATTCCGAACTGCCGAAAGAGGCGTGACGGTAGGGATGGCGCGCTTGCGCCGTCCGCGCCGCCTTAAGCGGCGCAATGTTGCGCGATACCGGCGCCTCCACCAAACTGGCGATGCCCCGACTCGCTTCTACAGCTTGAAATGGACGCGCGGTTGTGACATTGACTCTGGCATCCGTTTGTCGCGCCCATGAAAATCAAACTCGCGTTCCTCCTTGCTTTGACTTGTGTCACCTTCGCGCCTTGCGTCTGGGCGCAGGAACCCACGAACAAACCGTCGATTTTCGTTTGCGGCGATTCGACCTCCAAAAATTCAGGCAAAGGAAAAAACGGCGAGCCGGTCGCGGGTTGGGGCACGCCGATTGCGCAATATTTCGATCCCGCGCTCGTCACCGTCAAGAACGTCGGTCACGCCGGGAAATCGAGCCGCACTTATTACGATGGCGACTGGCCGAATGTTCTGCCGCAAATCAAGCCCGGCGATTTTGTGTTGCTGGTTTTCGGAATTAATGACGGAACCACGCCACCCGGTCTCGGCGACGAAACGGTGATTCAAAAAGGTCAGCCGGTCCACACGTATGGCTGGTACATGTCGAAGATGGCGACCGACGCGCAGGAAAAAGGCGCGCATGTTTATTTGCTGACCGTGACCACGCGCAATATTTGGACAAACCCCAAAGTGAAATATCGCGATGCCACGCCGATCGACCCGCTGCCGGCGGATTACGATCCCAGGCAGGATAAAATCGAGCGCGGCACCGGCGGTAGCAGGTTTACCCAATGGACGAAAGACATTGGCAAGAAGCTCCACATACCTGTATTCGACCTCACAAATTTTTGCGCGGACAAATATGAAGCGATGGGCCGCGCGGAGGTCAACCGGCTCTACAGCGACCATAATCACACTTACGTGCCCGGCGCGGAAATCGTCGCGTCGTCCATTGTATCCGGTTTGAAGGCGTTCGATAAAAGCCCGTTTGTGCCGTTGTTGTCTGAAAAAGGAAAAACTATTCCGGCGGCGGATGCCAAATATGTGAGCGACAATTCCGCGAATTAACCTTCCACTTCTCGCAAGCGTCCATCTAAAAATGAAAATATGCTTCGGTTTGTTCCTGTTAGGCTTGCTGGCGGCGCCAGTTTTTTCGGCGGAAACTCCCGTTGCCTCGGCGTCGCTTTACGCCAACACGACAAATAGGGGCGATCAGACATCCACCTTTGCCGCCGATAAAGTCACGGTGGATCCGGACAGTCAAAAATTGATCAAAGGGGGCCATGCGGAGGGCAGCAATCAGATGCAACGGCTGATTCAGAATTTGGATAGGGGCGGGAGCGCTCTTCAAATCAGCGACATCCCGCGGAACACGCAAATGGGCAATCCGCCCGCGCCGGAAGGCGCCCCCGGCGGCGGCAAATATTTTCCGCCCATGCCCGCGCATCCGGACTTGCCAACAATTTGGCTGATCGGCGATTCCACCGTCCGCAACGGCACGCTTGGCGACGGTTCCAACCTGAATCAATGGGGCTGGGGCGCGCCCATCGTGGCGTATTTTAATTTGGACAAAGTCAACGTGGTCAATCGGGCGTTTGGCGGCACCAGCAGCCGGAGTTTTTACACCGGATTTTTTTGGCAGAACCTGCGGCCGCTGATTAAGAAGGGCGACTACGTCATTATGCAATTCGGAGCGAACGACAACGGCGGCGCTTCCGGCAAAGGCGCGCTCAAAGGCGTCGGCCCCGAAACACAGGACATCACGCGCAACGGCAAAACCGAAACCGTCCACACCTTCGGCTGGTATCTGACCCAATTCGTCAAAGAGACCCGCGAGCAGGGCGCCACGCCCATTATTTGCTCGCTTACGCCGCGAAAGAATTGGACCGGTGACAATCATTTTCGCCGGGACAACACCACCCACGCCGCCTGGGCGGCGGACGTGGCCAAAACCACCGGCACGCCATTCGTGGATCTCTATGAACTCATCGCCCGCAAATACGAATCGTTGGGCCAGGAGAAAGTCACTCCCCTCTACGTGCCGACGCCGAAAGAAAATCTCCACACCGGTTGGGACGGCGCCGTTATTAACGCCGAGTGCGTGATTGCGGGCCTCAAGGGACTGAAGGAAGATCCGCTCGCGCCGTATCTTTCCACCCGCGCGAATGCTGTAGCCCCGGTCGTGATTGATTCGGGAGAGCCTAAAAAGTAATGCCCAATTTGGAATGACGGCAACCGCGCGCTTGCGCCCAGTCCCGAAGGGACTGCCGACAATAACCCGGCGTTTTAACGCCGGGAAGTGTTTCGTCGCCACGCGAGTCCCGAAGGGACGGCTGAAAAAGATCTCCGATTCAACCGTCTCTTCGGGACTTGGCTCGTTTTCATCCTTGTCCCGGCAGTGAACTGCCGGGCTATTCTCAGTAGTTGCTTCGGAACCAAACGCCCGCCGCAAAAAATTGACTACGAAACCAGCACATCACCCAAATTTGAACTGGATTTCTTCCCACTTTTCGGCGCTCAATTATAGTTAGTTTGAAATCGCGCACTCCTCGCAAAATCAGTTTCAGAATTTTGCTCGCTGCGGCTTCGTTGTTCCTCGCCGGCTTAGTGCACGCTGAAACCCT
>DASZPR010000239.1:0-3138 GCA_035550235.1 Verrucomicrobiia bacterium
ATAATGGCGACCAGGAGGACAATTTGAACGACTCGTTTCATAAAACTATTTTGCCCATGATCCGCGCGCGGTCGATCCGGCCGGCATCGGAATTGGCGCGGTTATCGCCGATGACATAATATTCGGTTGGACCGAGCGTGATCGGACTCAGGTACGGGGCGGGGGAATGACGTTTCAGATACGGCTCCGGCATTTCCTCGCCGTTGACGAAGAGGCGGTCGTGCTCGAAGGCAATGGTTTCTCCCGGAAGACCGACGATGCGTTTCATCAGCATGATGCTGGGACCGGCCATGCGGATGCCGACGACATCGCCGCGTTGCGGCAGGGAATGACGATAGGCAAGGCGGTTGACGAAGTTGATTCCCCAATCGCGGTACGTGGGAGACATGCTGTAACCCTCGATGCGGACGGGCAGCACGATGAATCTGAAAACAAAGAATTTGAAGAAGAGAAAGCAAGAAATTGCAAGAACGGTGGCCCGAATTGCTGTGCGTCTGGGATTCCGCCCAATGAGCGCGATACGCAACCATCCCGGGAATCGGGCAGCGGGAGCTCCGGTTTCCACTCCAGGTTCCATAGTGTTCATTTACCGTAAAACTAGTTTCTCCGGACTTTTGGATTCATCAAGCAAAGAGTTGTCCTAAACAAGTCAAAAAATGAAGGGTGCCATGGCAAACCAGTCCGGCCGGGCAAACCAACGGAGTTATTTGCCGGCGGGACGCAGGCGCTCCCAGGTTGAGGGATTGAGCCCGCGGCCATTGTGACGAACCGGTAAAAAAATCACCGAGGCGGCATGGCTTGGGGAATTGGCCTTGTTTCTCCAAACAGTCAGGCGTAGAAAGCCTTATGCCAATTTATTTGCCACCGATTTCCCGTCGCGCGTTCCTCCGCCGAACTGTTTTGGCCGCGACCGGGCTGGCATTGGGGCAGAGGATGTTCGCGGCGGAGGCAACGGTGGAGGGGAATTTTTGGGCTTTGTTTTCAGACCCGCACATCGCCGCCGACCGCGCGTTGGTGCATAACCAAGTGAATATGGCGGACAATTTCCAGCGCGTAGTGCGGGAAGTGGCGGCGCTGCCGGCTCGGCCGGCGGGAATTTTTGTGAACGGTGATTGCGCTTTCAATAGTGGGGAAAAGGAGGATTACGCGACGTTTGCCAAGTTGTTGGAACCGTTGCGGCAAACGCCTATTCACCTGACGCTGGGCAATCACGATAATCGCGAACGCTTTTGGAACGCTTTGACGACGGAAAAGGCAGCGAAACGGCCGGTGGCGGACAAACAGACTTTGATGGTTTCAGCGCCGACGGTGAATTGGTTTGTGCTCGATTCGCTGGATAAGACGCTTTCAACGCCGGGCATGTTGGGGAAGCCTCAATTGGATTGGCTGGGGAAGGCATTGGACGCGAATGCTGACAAACCCGCGCTGGTCATGTTGCATCACAATCCCGGCATTACCGAGGCGGTGCCAGGTTTGACGGACACGGGGGCGTTGCTCGAAGTCATTCGCCCGCGCAAGCAGGTCAAAGCATATTTCTTTGGTCCCACCCATTTCTGGAATATCTCTCGGGACGACAGCGGGATTCATTTCATCAATCTGCCGCCGACGGCGTATCTCTTCAGGGAGGGCAAACCGAATGGGTGGGTCCGCGCGATTGTGGCGGCGGACGGAATGAAACTCGAATTGCGCTGCCTCGATACGAAGCATCCGCAACACGGGGAGGTGACGGATTTGAAGTGGCGCGCTTGACGGGGCGGCGCTTATCTTTCCGCGAAAGCAGTTCCCTCTTCCAAACGGGTCGCACCATTAATCGCCATGCGATGGAAATGAACGGATTGCGATTTGGTTTTGATATGCGTCATCGCGAGCAGTTTGCGGCCGAGGAAATCGCCGTTTGATAGGGTGCTGAACCAAACGCCATCGGCGACGCGAGTGCGTTCGAGGGAATAGGTGAGCGTTTTAAGCGAGCCTGCGATGCCGCCGAGCAGATTGACCTCCGAGCGCAAGGATACTTCTGCGCGCGCGACTTCGAATTCCTGAGTATCGATCCAGACAGTGCCGGAGATTTGGTTCAGCAAACGGTCCACGAGGTGGCGCACGGGCAACTGCGGGCTTTTCGGTTGGAACGCGACCTGGTAGGCGGGGCGGCCGTTGAGATTGGTGGTGCCGACGAGCGTGAAATCGAATCGGGCGGCCAGGTCTGCCGTCAGGAAATTTTCGCGATTGTCGCCCTTGGTTTTATTGCGGCCGGTAATCTGGCGCATGCTCGCTTCGTTGTCGGACTGTTGCTTGAGGTCGTCGGGTGACGGTGGGTGGCCGTTGACCTGGAGCAAGGTCGAATGAGAGAGACCGTCGCGATAGGAAACCTCGTAAAGTTTTTCGCGGTGCTCTTTTACTTTTCCGGCACTGTCGAGTTCATCGGTGACGGTGGTTTTGCGGTAGGTGAAATCCGGGATGGCCTGATTCTCCTGGCCGCGAGCCACGGTTTTTTGGACCACCTCAGCGGCGGTCAAATTGTCTGCGGCGCGCAGCGGAGATTGCCCCGCGAGCGCGAAGAACACCATCAGGCTGCTTAGAATCGTGATCGGACGAACTTTCATTCTGCCAGTTATATTCATCTATTCCGGCCAGCGTGCAAATCGGAGGGAAGGGGAATTTTGATTCGGCTTTTGTCTGACAAAATGGGAGGCTCAAAATCGAGAAAAAAGATGACTTTTAGGCTCAAAGAGGGCGTTTCGACTGAAAAATGGGGTTATCATCGTATTTGAAAGGCGGCTCCTGAAGGGGTCTAGTACAACAGAAGTTAAAACGGTGGAATGAGTTAGACGCATTTGGAGGACGATTGCTCATTCGCTGTAAAGGAGTTTTAGCCATGCAAAGGAACGAAATCTTCATCCCGCTCAAGGAGGTAAAGCTGGGAGGCGAGTTGAACCTGCCGCCGGACGCATCGAGCCTGGTGCTCTTTGCGCACGGCAGCGGGAGCAGTCGGCACAGTCCGCGGAACCAAATCGTGGCGCGGGCGTTGCGCCAGCAGGGTAAAATGGGAACTCTTTTGTTTGATTTGTTGACGGCCGAGGAGGAAGCGGCTGAAGCCTATACGCGCCATCTTCGATTCAACATACCGTTGTTGGCCGAGCG
>DASZPR010000240.1:0-3260 GCA_035550235.1 Verrucomicrobiia bacterium
GACAAATCACTTTTATGAAAAGCGCCTACGAACTCGCCATGGAGCGACTGAACAAAACCTCGCCCACCGTCAAACTGAGCGCTGCTCAAAAAGCGGAACTGGCCGAACTGGATTCCAAATACGCCGCCAAAGTCGCCGAACGCGAAATCGCCTTGAAAGACGAAATGAACAAAGCCACCGAAGCCGGCGACGCCGACAAATTGGAACAAATCCGCCAGCAACTCAGCGACGACAAACGCAAACTGCAAAGCGAATTGGAAGACAAAAAAGACCGCATCCGTCAGGGGAAATAACGCCCCGCCAATTTCCTGGGCGCGCCGGCGTTTGTAGTTCCGCGTTTACGCGGTTCCTCGAACCGCCTGAAGGCAGAACTGCTGGCGTTTCTCACCGCCTTCCTTCGACGTTCAGCGTTCGATGTTCAATGTTCGGCGTTTCTCTCACTTCTTCCTCAACGCCAACTCAATCTCCGAAATCGCCCGATCCACATGACTCGCCGCATGCTCGCGATCCCGCGCATCCAGCCGATTCCGCGCCTCGTGTAAAATCCTGGCCGCCTCCGCCATCTGTCCATCGGACTTCATCTGCCGCTCGTTATCCGCGCCGCGGCCGTTCAAGTCCATCCCGAGTTCATGCCCTACCTGTTCCAACTCCTTGATCGCCTTATCCCGATGCCCCGCATAATTGGCATTGGCCATCTTCAACAAAACATAAGCGTGAACAATATCATCCCGAGCCGGATCCGCATACGCCTGCGCGCTAAATAGCAGCGCCAACCCCGCAACCAACACGAATAGTAAACGATGAGTCTTCATGATACCTACTTACCCATCGAATCTTAAAGGTCAATTGGGGTGCAACCCGGGACGATGGCAAGGTGGTCGTCATGGATCGGGATGGAAAAGAACTCGCCCGGCTCGAATTGAATTGCTTCGACAAAACCTCCAAAACGGACGTAACTGAACTCCAAGTTTGGTTTGATTTCCGAAGGGCAGGGCGATACCATTGATTTACTTAGGACCGCAGCAAATCATGGGAAAAAACTCCTCAATTGAATGGACGCATCACACGTTTAACCCGTGGTGGGGATGTGCGCACGTGTCGCTTGGATGCAATAACTGCTACGCGGAAGCCTGGGCAAAGCGTGTTGGTGAAAACATTTGGGGCACGAAAAGCGACCGGCGATTTTTCACGGAAAAACATTGGGCGGAGCCGTTGAAGTGGAACGCTGATGCCGCAGAGGATCAAATCCGAAAGCGCGTTTTTTGTGCTTCGATGGCCGATGTATTTGAATTACGGGACGACCTCGATCCGTGGCGCGTTCGCCTCTGGGCTTTGATCGAAAAAACTTCCCGGCTCGATTGGCTCTTGCTGACAAAACGTCCGCAGAATATCAGTGCTATGGCTCCCTGGAAGGACAAATGGCCAAATAACGTCTGGATCGGCACCACAGTCGAGGACCAAGTGCGGGCCAATGAACGTTTGCCGATTCTCCTGAAGATCCCGGCAAAATATCGCTTCCTATCATGCGAGCCCCTGCTCGGTGCTGTTGATCTCGCCGCCTGGACAGAAGCTAAGCCGAAGGAATTGCACCCGATTGATTGGGTGATCGCTGGTGGCGAAAGTGGACCGCAGGCGCGTGCAATGCTGCCGGGTTGGGCCTGCCAGTTGCGCGATCAATGTCAGAAGGCGAAAATACCTTTTCATTTCAAGCAGTGGGGCCATTGGGCGCCCGTGTCGGAGAAAAGGACCGACAAGTCACGGATTCGGAAGTTTTGGGATGAGGTCACCGGGATGGAGATTTTTATGGAGCCGAAAGGCAAGAAAATCTCCGGGCGACGGTTGGACGGTACCACTTGGGACCAACTCCCGTCCACTGCATGAATGATGAAAAACTGCTGATTGACGTACCTCAAAATAAAGTAACCAAAGAGAAAAAGTTTAAGGAGCGCACGCCGATTTGGACCGGTTGCAAGGCAAAGCTCATTGAACGCTATCTCTACTACTTCGTACAGATCACTCACAACGGTACGTATATCGATGGATTCGCGGGCCCTCAGAAAATTGGCAAGGAGGACATGTGGGCGGCCAAATTGGTGCTGGAAAGCCGGCCGCGGTGGTTTCGTAATTTTCACCTCTTTGAGCTTAATCAAAAATCCATTGGGCTCTTGGAGAAACTGCGCGACGGCCAACCGCCGCCCGACAAGCTCAAGCGCGAACCAAAGCGGCGCGTTGAAATTTATCCAGGTGATTTCAATGTGAATATTGGCGCTGCATTGAAAGCTTCACCTATAGCGGATAAGGAGGCTTCATTTTGTCTGCTGGACCAACGCACGCTCGAATGCAATTGGGAATCGGTGAATACGGTGGCGACACACAAAAAAGGTGGCAGCAAAATTGAACTCTATTACTTTTTCCCCGAGGGGTGGATTAACCGCACCATTCACGCGCTGAAATATGATAGGGACAAAAAGCTCGAAACTTGGTGGGGAGATTCGTCCTGGAAGGAACTGCTGACAGTTCAGGGGGCCGAGCGGGCTGATCTCGTTGTTAAACGGTTTAAGAATAAATTTGGGTATAAAAACGTCAATCCTTTCGCAATCTATGAAAGGCCGTATGGGCGCGGACGGGTTATGTACTACATGATTCATGCTTCCGACCATGATGCCGCGCCAGTTTTAATGAATCGTGCTTACGGCAAAGCGTTGGACATTATTGAACCGCCCGAACAATTGGGATTCTTGGATACATTCCTACCGGCGAAAGTTCCCGATAAGATTTGATAACTGTAAACGCGCGGATAAAATGTTCGTTTCGAAGTGTTCCGAGTTCCAAGAGTCGCGTGCAAGGAAATAGCGCACTCATTTTGCGAGTGTGCTAAAAACAAACCGTTTTTGACTCTTTCAGCCAGGCATTAACACGTCACTTTCGCGACGCGCTTCGAGTCTATTTTGATTTGGCTGAAGTTCGGATTTGCGATCCGACAAATTGATTTCTAGCGTTCCGTTAGTGCGGTCATTAACCAGCGAATAATCGGCAGTTAATTCGGAGGCTTGCGAGCGTCGGCGCGCTCCGCGCTGTGGGGTTGCCATCGCGACCGAGAGGGCGCTATCGGACGGTATGACACTCTCGTTGATCGCACGCTTGATGTCGGCGCGGTTGGCTTTGTCGCGGCCATCCAGCTTGGCGAGATACCGGGCGCGCCGCACTGCGGCTTCGATTCCAGCGAGGTATTTCGCCGATGCCTTGGCGTAGTGGACTAA
>DASZPR010000241.1:0-1675 GCA_035550235.1 Verrucomicrobiia bacterium
GGACTTCCCAACTGAGATTGAGGCCCGGGAAATCCGGATATTTTTGCTCAAGCTCTTCGACGATGCGGAGGCTGTGGCGATTGTGCTCGAAGCCGCCGTGTTTGCGCATCAAATCGTCGAGGACGGTCTCACCCTTGTGGCCGAACGGCGAATGGCCGAGGTCGTGGGCGAGCGCGATGGCTTCAGCGAGGTCTTCGTTGAGCATGAGCGGGCGCGCGATGTTCCGCGAGATGGCGGCGACTTCCATCGTGTGCGTGAGGCGCGTGCGGAGGTGATCGCCGGTGCCGTTGAGAAAAACCTGGGTTTTATATTCGAGGCGGCGGAAGGCGCGCGAGTGGATGACGCGGTCGCGGTCACGCTGGTATTGAGTGCGCCATTCGGGCGGGGCTTCCTTGTATTTGCGGCCGCGCGTGTCGGCGCTGAGTTGAGCGTAAGGCGCGAGATTCTGGCGCTCGATTTCTTCGAGTTCTAGGCGGTTGCGCGGCATCCGGAAAGGGTAGGGGGATGCCGAGCGCTAGTCAATTGAGCGCATCAGCCGGTAGTGCCTTAATTTGGTCATGCTCCGGCAGATTGTTGGTGGATTGCGGAAAAGTCCTGTTTCTGGCATTGTTTCTCCATGCGCAACCGCATGGTTCAAATCTTGAAGGATGCTAAAGCTGGCTATTCCAAATGACCAAGAAGCAATGGAATAATTGGTATTCTCAGGTCTATGCTGGCCTTTCAGAGATTGAGAGGCTTTCCCTCGATTATTCGGAACATTTGCGGGAGGCGGTTGAAAAAGAGGATTATTTTCTCGCTGAACAAATAGTCATGGAAATGTTTCCGGATTCGGCATGGCTGATGTGATTTCAAATTAGGACACTACCCGCAAAAGGACTTTTATGACGCCCAAACCATCTCAAAAACTCGCGGTTGAAACATTTTTTGCTCTGCAATGGAGGGGTGATTCGGGAAAAGTGGCGGCAAAAAAAATCGGGTTGTCCCAATCCACACTTAGTCGGTGGGCAAAGGAGTTTGAAAACAATCGGCTAATCAGCAGCATTTCCGAGATTCAGACATTGAGAAGCAAGGTATATTGGGCAATCCACAAAGAAAAAGTGGACATCCTCACAGTTCTGAAAATCCTGATCGAAATCGAACGGCTTAACAATTCGGTTTCGAAGTTGGTATCCAATTCAAATTAAGGCACTACCTATCCGCCAACGAATTGATAAATGACGAATGGGCAATGGACGGCGCAATTCCATTCGTCATTCGAAATTCGTCATTTTTGCGTCAGTTTGCGAGCAGGTGCTGGACGGAGATACCGCGCAGATCAAACAAGCGGCGAATCGTGTCTTCGATCAGGTTGTTCGGGCAGGAAGCGCCGGCGGTGACGCCGACGGTGACTTTGCCCGAGGGCAGCCAGTTGGGAGTTTCGACTTCCTTATGTTTGTGCTGGTCGTAATGGACGATGAGTTTGTCCGAAACCATTTTGGCGGCGTTCTTGATGAAATAGGTCGGCAGCTTGGCCTCGCCCATTTCTGCCAGGTGCGAGGTGTTTGAAGAATTGTAGCCGCCGATGACGATGAGCAAATCCATCGGTTCGCGCAGGAGTTTCTGCAAGGCATCCTGCCGATCCTGAGTGGCGCCGCAAATCGTGTCGAAGAAACGGAAGTGATCGCCCACTTGCGCT
>DASZPR010000242.1:0-5894 GCA_035550235.1 Verrucomicrobiia bacterium
CCTTTGGTGATTTGGTTTTTAATTTTCCCGGCTTGGGTATCGACCAGATAGAGATGCCGCCAGCCGTCCATTTCAGAAACGTAAATGAGTTCGTCATCCGACAGCCAATTCACGAGCGGAACACCGAGATTCTCCGTGTGCGCGGTCCAAATAAACGTCTTGGTCTTTTCATCGACGAGGTTCCGCACCGAGCCGTCGTCACAACTCGCTTCAATAACCCGCAACCGTTGATGTCCGCGATCCTCCTGTTGCCAGGCAAAATGCCGGTGGTCGCGCATCCAATGGAGTTGTGGCGTTTCGTATTCGTGCTCGTAGCGATCCACCGTGGGCTTGGTTTGCTGATGACTTGCGACGTCGAAAATGTTGAGTTCGTATCGCGGAAATTTATCGCCTGCCTGGCCATAAGGGCGCTGGCGCAGGACGGCACGGCCGCCATTCGGCGGGGACGATTGGATCAGATAAACCTGGCCCGCGTCGCCCGGCTCAATGCGCCACGCCACCAACGAATGCGAATCTGGCGACCATTCGACGCGCCCATAAGAGTTCGATTCCGCGCCGTCGGTGCTCAATTGAGTTTCCTTGTCGTCGTCCGAACGGACAAAGAGGTTGTGATCGCGGACGAACGCCGTCCATTTGCCATCCGGTGAACGCATATCGCGCTCAAACCGCCGGCGCTGACCACGCGGGGGTTGATTGGTTTGGTCCTGCGGTGAAAGCGGGCCGGCGTACACGCCACCTTCCGAATCCGCCGGAATTTCCGGAGGAATTATCCGCGCATTGGAACTGCCGGCCACCGCGGTGCATTCGTAAGTGTTCAAGTTGCATCGCCATGATTTTCCCGCGACGTCAAACTGGATGGAGTTTCCGTTGTCAACGAATTCGATATCGGAAAACGGCAGTTTGTCGGATTGCACGGAGACACCAGCGGCCTTGGCGAGGGCGGTGGCGAGTTTCTGGTGATCGAACGCGGGCTGGCGCGTGCCCTTTTCGGCGTCCACCAGAATAAATTCCTTTGTGCCGCCGCGCAGGTCGTTGCGATACCAGAATTGGACGTTGTTGCTCAGCCAATGCGGCGCGATGCGCGCCTTGTAAACGCCCCGATCCGGCGCACCGAATCCGCCGCGACGCTGTTGCGGCGAATCGAGCTGACCGGTGGGAGTATCTTCCTGGGCGTGAGAAAAATTACGACTTACGGCAATAGTGAAAACAAGTGCGGCGATCTTTGCGACCGACTTAAGGGAATTATGCATAGTTGAAAAACAATTCAGTCAAACTGTCAGCGGCTGACGTAACGCCAATCCACGTGGCCATCGTAAGCGAAGGTTTCGTTGATCAGCGCGTATAAATCGGGGTCGTATTCCTTGAGCAACTCGCGGGTGGCGATTGGATGCGGCGCGTCATTGGGGGGAAACGTCTGGCCCATTGCGTCGAAATACGCCAGCGTGCCTTGGGCAAAATATTCCACGCGATCCAGAACGGCCGGCGTGCCGCGCCATTTCTTGTTGTTCATGGCGGACTCGTAGAGTTGCTTCAGCTTGTCATCGAATTGAATGTCGATGCGTTTCACGCGAAGCTCATACTGTTGCACGTCGCGACCGCGATTCTCCCAATTCGGATCCACCGGTCGCGTCCCACAGACCTGGCAGATCGCCCGGGCGAATTCGCGGATGATTTCATTGGAACCGGTCCATTTGTCATTTGGGTCGCCCATCACATTTTCCTGGGCGACGACGAACATCTTCTTATCAGGCGAATATTCCGCGAAGCGCACGTTAATATCCATGTTATTGATGGTCTCGCCTTTGAACTCCGGCAACTCATCCAATTTCTCCTTCGGACCAAGAACGGCCAGTTTCGCTCCGTCGTTGATGAACGCTTTGAGGATGTCATGGCGATAAGCGAACATTTTGCGGATGGTATCGTTCGCTTTCAACAGGGCTTCGTCGCTTGCCTGCCGGCCTACAACGGGGAACTCGCGCGCCCAGGTGAATTTGGTGTAGTATGGGTCGATTTTAAATTTGGCGGGCGGCGGCGTGACGTTCGGCAGCTTTTGCAGCCACTGGTAACGGAAATCCTGCTCGGGAGTGAGCTTAAAGGTAGTGCGGATGAGTTCGTAACCGACGGGATCGTAAACCTTGAGTTGCTCGCGGTTGCCCACCGGACCGTGGTTCCAATTGTTTTCGCGATTGTTGTCAAAATAAGACTGGCAGATTTCGGCCCAGTATTCGGCCTGATTGGAGCCCGCGTAGGAAAGTTTCCAAAGGCCTTTGGTGATAGCGTGTTGGTAGGTCTGCCGCAAGCGCTGACGCCAGGTCGGATCAATTTGGCCCAAGGCGGCATCGATCGTGTGACAAAATTCATGGACGCCGATGCTTTCATCGTCGTAGCGATCGATGGGCAGGGAGAGGAGATTTTCCTCGCCGAAACTGGTGACGTTAAAACCGCCGGTTCCGCGCACACGTTCATTCTGATAGGCGGCGTTCCGCGTGTTTCGATATTCCGGCATGTCGGTGTAGACCTGGTCTTTGCCAATGATTATCAACCGCGTGCCGTTGCTGACCATGGTTTGAATGACATCAGGACGACCGGCCAGCAGGTGCGTGACAATATAATAAGTCCGTTGCAAGGCCCGATCGTCCACCTCGGCGGAGGCCACCACAGGCATGCCCTTCACATCGATGTATTTTTTGTAAAACTTGCGGGCGGCGTCGCGGTCCGATTCACGAACGCTCTGAAAAAATGACTCCGGCGGTGATATGACGGGCGGGGCGTCTAGGGATTCAATCGCCGCGCTCGGCGGCGCCGAGCCGGCGGGAGATTGAGTGCGGCAGCCAACCAAGGCGGCTGCCATCGCAGTAGTTAAAAAACATGTGGTTAGTTTGCGCCAGCGCCGTTCTGGTCGGTCATGCATAGGAAATTCGCGTTGAGTAAAAGCGAATTGATTTAACCCTTCCATACTTGAAACGCACCGGGAGCTATCTGATATCATCGTCTGCCACATGGGCACGGACATAAGTCCCTCGAAGTCAGCTTTATCGATTCGGTAGGGTTACTACTTATTGAGATTGCAGCGGGTTGTCCTGACGATAATCCAATATTAAATGGGATTTTGCCGAGGGGCAGAGTTCTGCTAAAAAATGTAACTTAAAGTCGAATCAAACGCGTGTGCAGACCCCTGATCCGAAGCTAATCTTGATTGTCGAGGATTTCGAAGATGACGCGAAGCTTCTGCAGCTCCTGCTGGCCCAATGCGGGATTGCCAATCCCGTTCGAATTACACTCAGCGCCGAGGAGTCCATCAATTACCTCTCGGGCGGACCGCCCTACGCGAATCGTTCGGCATTCCCGTTACCCGCGGTGGTTTTTGTTGATTTGAAGCTGCCGGGGATCAGTGGTTTTGACCTGCTCCGCTGGATGAAGGGGCGACCGGATTTGAACAACATTTTCGTGGTTGTCCTCAGCGCGACCGGCGACTTGATGTCCGTCCAGGCAGCCTATTCGCTCGGGGCGAATTCATTTTTAATCAAGCCCTGCCGAGTCGCCGACCTCGAAAACCTTGTCATTTGTTATCCCAGTTTCTGGGAGCGCATCATTCCGCCCATGCTTTCGCAGCCGCCTACAACCCAGCCTCCTCCAGCGGGGTAAACACCCTATATGTAACAATTTAGGTATTCTCCACAATATCCGAAGGTGAGAGTATGAATTGGGGCTTGTTCGAATCGTTTTGCGACATGCTGGATAGCATTCCAACAAAAGCCGTGCTGCGGGCGGTGGAGGCTGAACGCAGAATGGTGGAGAATGATCTCGAAAATAAACGGACCGAATGCGATCGATACGTCGTTTCCGTCCTCGGTTTTTGCAATTTTCTCACTTTCGCCGTTTGCGGAATCTACTCTTCCATGGCAGTTTTGCCCGTGGAACATCGTGCGTATTATGGAAGGGTGGTGCAACGGTTGGTGGACGCGGGAGAACTTCCGTCGACAAGTGCCGAGTATTTTAACAGGATTTTTGAACCTCGATCCGATTCTTCCCAAATAGATATTCCTCTGCGGGATTTCATTTCTGGTGGCGAAGGATTTGCAAAAAATTAGACCGAAATCATAAAAGAAAATCAATTTGTGCGGCCGGTTGAGGAGGACAACGGGCGGCAAACGTAACAAACTATGTTTAGCCACCTACAAGTTCTGATAATAGATGATAACGAGGACGACGCGATTCTCATCGCGCGGGCTCTGGAAAAGGACGGTTTCAAACTCACTTACAAACGGGTCGATAGCGCTGAAACATTGGATGCCGCGCTTGATGAGGGAACCTGGGACATTGTCCTGAGCGACTATTCAATGCCCGCCTTCGACGCCGTCAAAGCCCTTGAACTTTGCCAGAGCAAGGCGTTTGAAGCGCCGTTCATCATCGTTTCCGGCCGTATCGGCGAAGAGATTGCGGTGGATTTGATGAAGGCAGGCGCTTCCGACTATGTGATGAAAGACGATATGCCGCGCCTCGCGCCGGCTATCAACCGCGAATTACGCGCCGCGCGTGATCGCAAGATTCGCCGGCAGGCGCAACTCGCCATGGCTCACCTGGCTTCGATTGTCGAAACGTGCGATGACGCCATCATCAGCCAGACGCTCGGAGGCACGGTGTTGAGCTGGAATTCCGGCGCGGAACAAATGTTCGGCTACAGCGCCCGGGAGATGATCGGCGAATCGATTGAAGCGCTGGTGCCGCCGGAGCAGCACGAGGAGATTTCTGCCATCCGCGATGTCATTGAACGCGGGCGGCGCGTGGAGCGCATCGAAACGCTGCGCTTGCGGCGCGATGGCATGGCTATCGACGTTTCCATCACCGTTTCGCCCATCAAGAACTCCGAAGGAGACATTCAAGGCGCGTCCATTGTTTTGCGCGATATTACTGATCGCAAGCGGCAGGAAAAGGAGCGCTTGCGGCTGATCGAGGAACTGAAAGAGGCCCTCAGGCGCGTGAAGACCCTCAACGGCTTGCTGCCGATTTGTGCGTCGTGCAAAAAAATTCGCAACGATGGCGGCTATTGGGAGCAAGTGGAGACATATATCCGGAGCCGCTCGAATGCTGAGTTCACGCACGGCATCTGTCCCGATTGCGTACGGTCTTTGTATCCGGAATACCAATCGATCCTCGGCTCAGTTGAATCCGCGCCGCGGGAATCCGAAATGCGGCGCCAGGAGTAGGATTTTTCCCTATTCAAAAACGCCATCAAAACGGGAATGGTAAACCACAATGAAAATAAGAGGACAAACTCCCATTTCCCTCCAGAACGCGGTGCGGTTGCGCAGCGCGGAGTTGTGGTTGCAACTCGGCCAACCGATGGAGGCGCTCTCGGAATTGCGCCAGGTGCCGCTCCGCATTCGCAAGCACCCTAAAGCCGCGCCAGTTTGCCGATCTGTTTATAGCGCGGTGCTTTCGTGAGCGATTACTTGAGGCCGTAATCGACCGTCGTCCGCGCGTCCTGCAAAATCCGCGCGTCCTCCGCCAGCGCCCGCGAACGATTCGCCATGCGCCACCGCATTTCGAGCGTGAATCCGTCAATGTGATACCGTCGCCCCGTGGCAGGATCGAGTCCATAAGTCACACCCGGTGTACGCTCAATCTGTTCCATTTTTTGTAGCGCGTCTTCCACAATCATCCGCGATTCCTCAGTCGGCTTGTCCATGAACATCCGTTGCGCGAAGTAGGCACGAATCCATTCGCGCTGCAATAGCGCGGCATCCTGAAGAAACCGGAAATCTTCCTCCAACGGCGCGAGTTGGTCCGCCGTGCAATATCGCGCCGCCTGCCGCAAGTCGGCCTGCGAAGCCCGCACTTGCGCAATGACCTCGTCCTTTTCAGCAACCAACTTGCGAAACGTTTCCGGGTCG
>DASZPR010000243.1:0-2474 GCA_035550235.1 Verrucomicrobiia bacterium
GGCGCAGCGGATCGGTGATGCGCGCCTCGAAGCGGCGTTTCTGCTCCGCATCGCTCACTTCGAGCCAGTATTTAATGAGCATCACCCCGCTGTTCACAATGTATCTTTCCGCTTCGGGACAACGATTGAGAAAAACTTCGTGTTGCTTCTTTGTGCAAAAGCCCATCACGTACTCGACTCCCGCACGGTTGTACCAACTGCGGTCGAAGATCACGACTTCGCCCGCCGCCGGGAAGTGCTGCATGTAACGCTGCATATACACCTGCGTTTTTTCTCGATCCGAAGGAGCCGGCAGCGCCACGATGCGAAAAACGCGCGGGCTCACGCGTTCCGTGATCGCGCGAATCGTTCCTCCCTTGCCGGCCCCGTCGCGGCCTTCAAAGATAATGATGATTCGCAGCCCTTTGTGTTTGATCCACTCCTGCAGTTTGCACAGCTCGGCCTGCAGCCGCCGAAGCTCCTTTTCATATTTCTTGCGCTTCAATTTTTTCGATTCGTTGCGAGCGGAAATTGAAATTTCGTTCATAGGTACGCCGGCGAGAAGGGCGTTCTTATATCTCGACCGCTGCAAAACTGATACCGCCGAAAATGAGTCCAATCGATTGCACCTTGGTGTAACGGAAATGTTCTGGCTCCGATGTTAGAGTCCGGTGTGGCCGCGCAACGTTTTGATTCGCATGAAGAGGCAATTCGCAGGTCGGTTTGATTGGCTGATTACAGCGGTGATTTGTTTCAGCCTTTTGGAAAACAACATTCTGCGGGCGCAATCACCCGCGGCCTCAGGCCAGACTGCGCCGGCGTCGCCCTCGTCAGCCGGTGCCGCTCAAAATTCCGCTGCGCCTCCAGCGAACCCGGCACCGCCGCCGTCGGAAGCGCCCAAACGCAGCCAGGCCGATCTCGAAAAACTCGCCGCTCCCATCGCGCTTTATCCCGACGAACTCATTGCCATCGTGCTGCCGGCGTCGGCGTATCCACTGGAGATTGTGCAGGCGTCGCGCTTTGTCAAAGACACGAACAACATTTCAAAACTCGACCAACAGTCGTGGGATGACAATGTGAAAGCCGTCGCGCGTTTTCCCCAGGTCATTTCTCAAATGGACACGAACCTCTCCTGGACCAGCGACCTGGGAGATGCGTTTATCAACCAGCCCAAGGAATTGATGGACGCGATCCAAACCATGCGCGGCAAAGCCAAAGATTCGGGCGCGCTGAAAACCACCGAGCAACAGGTGGTCACGGTCACGAACACGGTTGTGACGAACACCGTGCAAAACCAGACTGTTTACGTGACCAATCAGATCGTGCAGATTCAGCCCGCGCAACCCGAGGTCATCTACGTGCCGCAATATAACCCGACGGTGGTTTACGCGGGTTACCCCGTCGCCTATCCGGGATATTATTATCCGCCTTATTATCCCGGCACGGTTGCGGCGGCTTCCATCGTCAGCTTCGGCGCCGGCATGGCCATGGGCGCATGGATGGCCAATGGTTGTAACTGGGGCGGCGGCCACGTCGATGTTCACGTCAACAATAATTACAATCGCAACGTGAATTATAGCGACAATCGCAGCGTCAACAATAACCGCAACGTAAACAATAATCGCAGCGGAAACCAGACCTGGAAGCCGGATCAAAATCGGTTGAAAAATTCCGGCTCTTCTCTTTCCAGCGCCCAGAACCGCGAAGCGCGCGGTTACGGAAATGGCCAGGCGGCCAACCGCGCGGGAACTACTCAGGCCGGTGGCCAGGCAGCGAATCGGGCCGCAAACGGCGCTGCGGGAAATCGAGCTGCCACAGCGAATGCGGGAAATCGGGCGTCGACTGCGAACGCTGGCACGCGCACTCCCGGAGCGGGAGGCGCCCAGGCTTCAACGGCGAATCGAGGCGGGAATCTTTCTTCCACCGGCAACCGATCCGGTTCGGCGGGCGCGACGCAAAATCGAGCGACTCCGAGTCGTTCAACTTCTTCCAGTGGCAGCGCGTTCAGCGGAGGCAATGCTTCTTCCGCCCGCAGTTCCAGCGCCCGCGGAGCTTCCAGTCGCAGTTTCAGCGGCGGCGGCGGTGCCAGCCGTGGTGGGGGTGGCGGTGGACGCGGAGGCGGCGGTCGTCGATGAAACGCTCCGGGGAATGCAAACTTCTTCACTCGTTATGAAAAACAGAATGACCGAAAAAGAATTTCGATTCATAGATTTTCGTGTGTCGCCCCGGCCGCTCAGTTTCCTTCTGGCACTCGCCTTATTCGCGCCCATGAAAAGCGGCGCTGCTGACGAAATGGGAGAAGCCTTTGCCACGCCGCAGGCCGCGGTTTCCGCTCTCACTCTCGCCCTGAATTCACATGACAGCTCCCGGTTGCGCGAGATTTTTGGTCCGGGATCTGAGGACCTTCAAAACCCGGACCGCGTCCAGGCCACCAATGAGATGGACGCTTTCGCCGGAGCCCTCCAGGCGACCAACCAGCTCGTTCGCGAGTCCGG
>DASZPR010000244.1:0-2592 GCA_035550235.1 Verrucomicrobiia bacterium
ATCAACCAACTGAATAAGGGTGACATTTTCGAGAGAACTCTTGGGTTTCATGCGAGAATAATGAAGAAAACGCTATTGTTTGTCAAGTGCATAATCCCATATATTTTCACAAACCTCTTGCGCTGAGGAAAAGCTGGTGCATTATTTAGCCCGCTTCTGGAACGCGGGGTGGAGCAGCCCGGTAGCTCGTCAGGCTCATAACCTGAAGGTCATAGGTTCAAATCCTATCCCCGCAACCAATTTCCGGCCTTGAAACTCACGTTTCAAGGCCGTTTTTGTTGAGTTTTATGAGTTTTCTGCATTTGAAGCCATTTTTGTGAGACAAGGCGAACTCCCTGAAATTTGGCGAACAAAAACCAACACATCCACCAACACATTTCCAAACACAAGGCGCAAGCGAACATCATCCCTCGATTTTGAGGTGTTGTCTTTGTGAATTTGCAAATCGCCAGTTGCCGAAAGCCGATTTTGTTCAACTGTCGTATGACGCTGTGAATCCGTGTCAGGAAGATCCAACATTTTTCTGGCCTGCGGCGATGGCCTCCAGATCGGAGCGGCGAAGTCGGAAACTACCGGGCAGCACCTCAATCTTTTGTAGTAATCCGGCTTTGGTCATCCGCCAGAGGGTCGCGCGGCTGACGCCAAGCAGCTTTGCAGAAGCTGACATTCCCATGAGCAGCGGGCCAGTCGTTGCCATTGGTCTTTTCTGAACTCCAAATTCAAGAATGCTGTCAATGGCCTCCATCTGTTCTGGTGAGGCAGCGAATAAGCGTTTCAATCTGTCTTCTGAATTCATACACGAACCGCAGCCCGCCGGGTCTGCTGGATTGATTTTGATTCGGTTTGCTTCTCGGAATTTTCCTCACGCTCGTCCGTGGTCGCGGCATCCACCTGGCTTGGTGCCTGATTTTTAGTTAGGTCAAGCTGCTCCTCGATTTCTGATTGGCGTTTGACGAGCTGGTGATAACGATCTTCCCTCTCAAATGGCGAGCCGACCTTGGACTCCAGTTCGGTCGCGCGCTTGTGCGAATCCTTGATGTCGGCCTCCAGCCGAGTGGCGCGTTCCTCAAAACCCTGCACGACGGATTCGAGTGAACGGATGGTGCCCAGCGCCGTGTCGGTGACGCGGGTGCTGTAACTGTTTTTGCCGCGCAGCACGAGTTCGGCGGTGTTGTTGAAACCGGAGCGGATGAACAAATCGAACCCGGCAAAAGTCCCCAGGCGGATGTCTTCGCCAAAGCGGGACTTGATTTTCTCGGCCCGGCGCAACAACAACTCGCCGGCCACGCCGCGATTGTCGAGCGGCTGCTTGTCCAGTTCGATGCGGAACTTGTCGCCGAACGTGTCCTGCCGCAGCTTCAAATCTTCGCGCAGATTCGCCAGCCGCTCCGTCCACTTTTCCGCCTCTTCATGGGCGTGCCGCAAATTGTTGCGAATGCGATACTGTTCCTCGGCATGGGCGGAACGCAGCCGCGTCAGCCGGATCAACTCGGCGTCCACCTGCGCCTTTTCGATGACGAGCGGATTCCCGGAAGCGATGGCTTTCACCTCGGCGTAAGTCAGCGCCGCCGAATCCATGTCTTCCAGCCGCCGAACCGTCATGTCGCCGCTCATCACCTGCGCGATGAACTTCGCTTTGGTTTCCAGCGTCTGCCACATGTAGGCGTCAAATGACCCCTCGGTGACATAACGGTAAATTTGAACGGATGAGTTTTTATTGCCCTGCCGCAAAATTCTTCCCTCGCGCTGCTCCACGTCCGCCGGCCGCCACGGTGCGTCAAGGTGATGAAGTGCAATCAACCGCTCCTGCACATTCGTGCCCGAACCCATTTTCTGCGTGCTGCCGAACAGCACGCGGACCTTCCCCTCGCGGACGGAACGGAACAGCGCCAGCTTCGCGTTGTCGGCGTCATAATCCTGAATGAAAGCAATTTCACGCTCCGGGATGCCGAGCCGCTGCAACTTCTCGGCCATGTCACGATACACCGAGAAGCCCTTATCCTGCGGTGTGGACAAATCACAGAACACAAGCTGCGTTAAACGACCGTCCTTCGTCGCCTCCCAAATCTGATGAATTTTTTCCACGGCGAGATTCACTTTGCTTTGCGGATCGTCAGGCAGGCTGGGTTTCATCAGCCGCAAATCCAGCGCGGCCTTGCGGCCCTCGGTGGTGATTTTGAGCATGTTGTCCTCGCGCGGATCAACCCGGCCGTGTTTCAGTGCCTCGGCGCGCTTGGCCAGACTTTCCACAAACTCCTTCAACTCTGGCGACGTGGGAGCATGGCGGATGGCGGGTTTTTCGCCTTCCAACTTCGGACGCGGCAGATTGAGCATCTGGGCCGTCTGGACGTCCGCCGCCTGCCGGAAAATCTGCATCAGCTCCGGGACATTGACGAACCGCGCAAACCGGGTGTTGAGGCGATAGCCCGCGCCGTCCGGGGAAAGTTCCATCGCCGTCACCGGCTCGCCGAAGGTGGCCGCCCAGCCGTCGAAGTGATGCAGATTGTGTTTTTGCA
Organism: Verrucomicrobiia bacterium; assembly: GCA_035550235.1. Taxonomy (GTDB): domain Bacteria; phylum Verrucomicrobiota; class Verrucomicrobiia; order Limisphaerales; family DASXHY01; genus DASXHY01. The sequence continues at coordinate 2,517 of DASZPR010000244.1, forward strand.
GCGCCTGTGGTTGCAAATACCGCTGCATGGTGAACATCTCGGCCATGCTGTTGGCGATGGGCGTGCCGGTGGCGAA
>DASZPR010000245.1:0-12685 GCA_035550235.1 Verrucomicrobiia bacterium
AAAAATCCAGTTCGCCATACAGCGTGAGGCCGAGCGTGCGTGGAATCGGCGTGGCGGTCATCACCAGCAAATGCGGATAATTCCCTTTGCGAACAAGTTGCTCGCGCTGCGCAACGCCGAACTTGTGCTGCTCATCGATGACGACGAGGCCGAGGCGCGGGATTTCGAAGCCGCCAGTCAGGAGGGCGTGGGTGCCGATGAACAGTGTTCCGTGTTCCGTGTTCCGTGTTCCGTATTCCGCGCGAATGTCCCCTTCGGCGTTCGATGTTCGGCGTTCGATGTTCAATGTCTTCCGACTCCCCGTTTGCAACTCCACCTTCACACCCAGTGGCCTGAACCATTTTTGAAAATTGCGAAAATGTTGTTCGGCCAGGATTTCCGTCGGCGCCATCAACGCCACGTTGAATCCGCTCTCCAGCGCCATCAACGCCGAACATGCCGCCACGGCGGTTTTGCCGGAACCCACGTCGCCTTGCAGCAATCGGCGCATGGGATGCTCGGCGCGCATGTCCGCGCGGATTTCACGCAACACCCGGGCCTGGGCTTCGGTTAGCTTGAAACCGAGGGCAGCGAGAAAGGGTTTGATAAGATGATTATCGCCGCCGGCGGGCAGTGCCTTCGCATTGGCCTCGAATTTCTTGCGGCGGTCGCGAATTTGTTTTTGCAGCACAACAAATTCATCCAGCGCCAGGCGTCGTCGCGCAATCTCCACGTCGGAAAACTCTTCGGGGAATTGAATCATGCGCACCGCGTTGGCACGGGGAGGCAGGCTGGCAGTTCCGCCTTTAGGCGGTTCCACCTTGCCCGAGCCGCCTGAAGGCGGAACTACCAGCGGCTCCGCGATATCCCCTTCAAATTTCTCCAGCGCGCGCCACACCAGCGTGCGCATCACCCGCGCCGTTAATCCTTCTGTGAGTGGATGGATCGGCGCGATGCGATTCACGTGGATGAATTCGTCGTCCTCGGGCTCCACCAATTCCGTCTCCGGATGATCGATGGTGCGCGGCCGCAGTGATTCCGCCTTGCCAAACACGACGAACTCGCGGCCAACGGCAAAGTAATCCTCCATCCACGGTTGCGCCTGCCACCAACGGCAGTGCAACAGCGCAGTGCCATCATCGAGCACGCATTCAAACATCGCGCGCGTGCCTTTTTTCCATCGTTTCATTCCCGCCGCGACGATTTTTCCACGGACAGTGGCAGTCTCCTTCAATTTCAAATCGCGGATGGCAACAAATTTGCGCCGATCCTCGTAACGGCGCGGTTTATGAAGCAACAAATCCTCGACGGTAAAAATATTCAGCCTGGCGAGCAATCGCGCGCGCTCGGAACCGACGCCCCACAGAGCCGTCACCGGTTGGGTGAGCGGCGATACATTTTGATTCGCGGGCGCGGCCATCGTCCGCACGATACAAACCGTTTCGCGCGCCGACAATCGAAAGGTTTATGCAATGTTCACAGTTAGGAAACTCGCGACTCGTAGCCGCCGACGCAAGGAAGCGGGTTTCGAGTCACTGAACAGCGTCCGCCTCCTCACGTCGGCGGCTACAAAATCAATGCAGTGAGCGCTCCAACACTTCAAACAGGGCCGGCTTATCCCCTACATGCGTGCAGGAGCCGTCCTTTTTCAGCAAACCAAACCCATTTCCGTAAGCCGGCCCATTGGCGACGCACGCGTCAAGACGGCACTCGGCAATTTGCCTTTCCCCCGCGCGAATCACATCCGAACGTGCGCCGTCCACTTCATACTTCCAGCCGATAAGACGCGCATCGGGAAACCAACCATGCAGGCAGGCGATGATTTTTTTTGTGGGCACCAACTCAGCGAGCAAGGTGCCGTGTCGCGTTGAATATTTTCCGGACGTTATTTCAGTCAGCTCGCCGCCGGCCCCGCGCGACCACACTTTGCCGAACGAAAAATCACTGACGGCAGCGGCATGAAACACGGCGCCCACGGATTTGCCCGAACGCGCTTCCAATCGCGCGCTTAGATCCGTGGTCGTAGTGAATATGTCAATATGTTGCGCGCGGCGTTCACCGCAATAGGTCGCCTGCTGGCCGATGAGCAAGGTGACTTCGTGACCGTGACTGGCGAGAAAATTCGCGAGTTCCGTGCCGAGTTGACCGGTGGAAAAATTCGTGATCCGGCGCGCGCCGTCCAGCGGTTCGTAGGTCGGGCCTGCGGTCACAAGGCAATTCACGGATTGAAAATAACGAAACCGGACTGAAAAGCGCGAAAAATTTTTAGGAACGCCGAGCGGTGCCGGGCGCAATCACGCCCCGCGTGGCACGCACGGTGCAGCAACGCGATGTCCGGACGGTTTAATTCGTCGTGCGATAAAACCGGTATCGGAAATTCGTCGCGTTTGTGTCCGTGAAAAGGAAATTGCCGCTGACGTCACCGGTTGCCATGCCCACATTGGTCCACTGCAAAAAGTTCGTGCTGGCCTGGATCGTGTAAATTGTCGCCGTGCTGCCCGCGCCAAGAAATTTAAACGTTTTATTGGTGTAACCGCCGCTCGAAAGCTGCGGCCCGACACCGGTTCCCGAGTCCCGCACCAGCACCACGTCGTTGCCATTGCCACCGGAGTAATGGATGCGGAACGGCTGGCCGCTGATGGTGAGTGGCGAGTTCTCCGGCAAACCGTTGAAATTGCCAACCGTGGGATTTGCCGTCGTGTTCGTTATGATGACAAACGTCGTGCCTATCGGCACGCTCGGAAGGGAGGTGACCTGCAGCGTGCAATTGCTGATAGCCACCGCGCCCGTGACGGACAATTGATCATACGTCACGCCCGGCACGGTGCCGGTGCCGTCGAGCGAAAGAATCACGTTCGTGCCGAGCGTCAGCCCGGAGGCAAACCGAATCAAACCCGCTCCGGTTCCCGGTGAAACCGTTCCTCCGTCGAAAATCGCCGGCGAATTGGGGGTGCCAGCGCCGACAGTGCCAACTCCATCAAGCGTGCCGCCGATCATGCCGATGTTAATCCCGGCGGTAACCGTTCCACCTGCGAGTTGGATCTCTCCCGCTGCGTTTGTGTAGAGCGTCGGCATTTGAATGGTGCCGGAGGCCGCGCGAATGATCCCCGAAGGCAGGTTCACGAATGGAAAGCCACTGAAAAAAGTGACGCCCGTGCCGCCGGTTTTTTGAATCGTTCCTGCGTTGGTGAATACCGTCGTTCCCACACCCCCGTAACTCAATGAAGTGTCTCCGGTTATTGTCCACACGCCGCCATTCGAAATAGAGGTAGTGCCCGCCTGAAGGCTCGACCCACTCCAATTAATCGTGCCTTGATTGACCAGCTTGAACGGCGACAGAAAAGCGGCGTTGGTGTTGGCGAATACCAATTGCCCCCCGGGCAGAACGGTGAGAGTGTCCGACAAGTTCCCGTTATTGATTGTGACCGTACCGGCGACACGGTTCGTGCCACGCAAAGTGACGCCGGCACCATCCAATGTCAGATTCGTAATGGCGCCCCCTTGTTGAAACGTGGTTGTGCCAATCACATAAATATCTCCACCGATAAACTTCAGATTCGCAATCGTGTTCGTGAGCAAATTAAAAGTGCCGCTCGTGAATAAGAACGAACCGCTGCCGGACATTATCGCGCCCGCATCCGTTTCGATGCCGGTCAATTGAAGCACGGCTGGGCTCGTGACAGTAAAAGAACTGGATAGGGCATTCGAAGTGGCCGGAGCAAGCACGAGCGTGCCGGCCAGCACATCGACATTGCCCGAGGGCAGGTTTATCAAATCCATGTTGAAGAGCACGCTCCCCGGGTCGATCGCTTTTCGAAGAATTCCTGCGTTATAAAAACGGTCGGGGTTGGAGCCTCCATGATTTAGCGAGCCGGTTCCGGTGATTTGCCACAAACCGGTATTCGTGATGAAGGTATTGTCCGTCCCAATTGAGCCATTCGTGCACGTCACTGTGCCTTGATTGGTCACCGCCAAACCGTAAATATTGAAATTGCCAAAACCTTCGAGTACCAATTCGCCGCCTGACTTCACCGTTAGCGCGCCGTAAATTCCCCAGTTTGTCACCGCCAGGACTCCGTTTGCCTGGATGGTGGTATTCGTAACGAACAAATTCGCGAAACCTGCCGTCGAACCATAAATCAGCGTCTGCTTTCCGCTCGCGCCGCCGATGGTAAAAACCGTTGTCGAAACCAGTCCGGTGGATACCAGCACCGTGTAGGTGCCGTTGTTGGTGATGGTCACCGAATCTCCCGCCTGGGGAACGCCATTGGGTGACCAATTCAGTGGATCAAACCAATTTCCTCCGGAGGTATTGATCCAGTTCTTGATCGTGGCATCGGCCGAATACGAGCCCACGACGAAACACAGAACGATGCAAAAAAATATGCGAGCGGCAAAAAGTCGTTTCATGAATGCGCGGATGGTTTACAAGACTAATGCCGCTAGCAATTCAAAATTGAAAAAACTTATCCTCGATCGGGTGGTTTTGCGGCAATTGCTCCGCGCCGGGAACGATTTCAACATCCGGCCGTCGTCACCCTGCCGACCATGTAACCAGCAGAATCTGCGGCGGAATCGTTGGATGCAGGTTGTTCAATGGTGGATGCTGGATGTTTCAACTTCTCCCAATCCAGCCCCGCCTGTTCACATTTCAACCGCTCCTTTTCAAAACGGCTCAGCGTTCCAGCCCGCCGTTCCCAGACTTTTCCCGCGGCATTGAATTTCGGCGCCAGCACGCAAATCAACAACTCCTCGCGATGCCGCGCGGCTTCTTCGGTTGGGCATTCGTCCCATTCAATTCGCCGCACTTGATGCAGCATTCGAATAATACGCCGGGACAGGCGTTCCGGATTCGCGACGCGGTAGCTCCCCAAGCGTTTCCGCAAATTCCGTGCTTTGCCCACATACAAAACGCCTTCTGACGCGCCGCAGAAAAAATACACGCCCGGCCCGCTTGGCAGCGCACTGAAAAACTCCTCGCCGAAGCGCTCCACAAGCGGCTTCGGCGGATCAAAAAGCCAGAGTTGACCGGCAGCCATGCGCCGATTTCAGCACAAGTCCAATTCGGAGCGCAATGGCTAATCAAAACAACAAACTTTGAAACCCTTAGCATTCCATTCCTCCCGGGGCTGACGCATCTAAAATTCTGTGACTTGTAATATTTGCCCGTGCCCCAGGGATTTTGACTCGACATTAAATTGCTTCTGAATAAAATTTCAACTCCCCCATTTGCAGCGATTTCAAATGGGGGAATTGTTGTTTTGTTTGTCTTGAAATAGTGACAATCTCCCCCTCCACATTGTTAATGTTAATTCCCGTGCCAAAATCTTTGGCCTCTCCTCCCTGTTCGCCCAGATCCGACCCATTCAACTGAATCGATTCAAATGTTTCTGTCGGAATTCTGCAAAATTAGATGCGTCAGCCCTGCCATGCCTTCCGAATGACCTTGGCATTTTCGTTAATTTTTATTATTTTACAGGTAGAGAGAGGATATTTATGAAAGCATTTGCGTCCATTCTGGCCGCTGCAATGACGCTCTCCATCGCGCCCGCACTTTCGGCTGCAAACGTTGGCCTGATTGAGATCAAAGGCGCCATCAGCCCCGCCACGGAAAATTATATCTCCCGCGCGGTCGATGCCGCGACACGCCAAAACGATACGTGTCTGATTATTCAGCTCGATACCCCCGGCGGTCTCGTCTCGTCGAGCCAGGCGATCGTGCAGAAGTTTTACGCGTCGGAAGTGCCGATTGTCGTTTACGTCTACCCTTCCGGAGCAGGCGCAACCAGCGCTGGCACGTATATCACTCTGGCGGCGGATATCGCGGCGATGGCTCCGCACACGACCATCGGCGCAGCGCATCCGGTGGGCGCAAATGGAGAGGGCGACACGAACAGTATCATGTGGTCGAAAGCAGAAAACTACGTGGCCAGTTGGGTAAAAACCATCGCTGAAAAACGCGGTCGGAATGTAACCTGGGCCGAGGCGGCTGTTCGCAAAAGCATCTCCAGCACCTCGGAAGAAGCCCTTGACCAAGGCGTGATTGATCTGATTGCCACGGACGTTCCGGATCTGCTTAAAAAATTGGACGGACGCACGGTCGGCAATAAAACCCTGCACACTGCCAACGCCACGATTGTGCCGATCAGAATGAATTTCCGGGATGCTTTTCTGCGATTGTTCCTGCAGCCCGAGATGATGTTTATCCTGATGCTGGTCGTCATCTACGGAATCATCGGTGAGTTGAGCAACCCCGGAGCGATTCTGCCGGGCGTCGCGGGCGTGATCGCGGCGATTCTTGTACTTTGCCTCAGCGCAGTTTTGCCCATCAACATCGCGGGCTTGCTGCTGATTTTCGTGGCGATTGTCTTATTCATCATCGATGTGTACACGCCCACGCACGGCGTTCTGACTGGCGGCGGCATTCTCGCATTTTTCCTCGGTGCGCTGATGCTGTTCAATCGGGCTGATCCGGCTTTTCGCCTGCCGCTGCCATATATTATTGGCGGCACCGTGACGACCGCGCTGTTCTTTTTGTTTATTGTGGGAGCCGGTTTGCGGGCGCAACGCTTGCCCGTTCGCGCCGGGCGAGAAACCATGATTGGAAAAACCCTGCCCGCGGCTGAACACATCGATGCGGCGGGCGGCAAAGTTTTTGTGGAGGGCGAATGGTGGAATGCGGTCAGCGATACGCCCATCGAAACCGGCCAACCCGTGGAGATCGTCTCGATCGAAGGACTCACGCTGAGGGTGAAGGCGAAAGCAGGTTGAGCATCGCTTTTGCTTTTTGTGGAGCTGAAATTGAGATAAGCTCAGGCTGGCTTTGGCGCAACGCGGGACCAAAACATGGAAACAGTCGGACGACAAACCTAAACTAAAACCTATGGACGAACTTATTCAAAACCTCATGAAGGCCGGTGTCGTGCTGGTGGTGGTGGTCATTGTATTGGCGATCGCAGTGCCGCAGGCATTGCGCATTCTTCGTGAATACGAGCGCGGCGTCATTTTTCGACTGGGCAAATTAGTCGGCGCGAAGGGCCCGGGGTTGATTTTCCTGTTCCCCATGGTGGACCGGATGGTGAAGATGGATTTACGCGTCGTGACCATCGACGTCGCGAAACAGGAAATCATGACCAAGGACAACGTGCCAGCAACGGTTGACGCAGTGGTCTATTTTCGCGTGGTTGATCCCATGGCGGCGGTGGTGAAGGTGGAAAACTATTGGAAAGCCACTTCATTGATTGCCCAAACCACCCTGCGCAGCGTGCTCGGCCAATCGCCGCTCGACGACCTGCTTTCGCAGCGCGATGTCATCAATCAGAAATTGCAGGAAATCATCGACAAGCAAACCGAACCGTGGGGCATCAAAGTCACTTCGGTGGAAATGAAGGAAGTCGCGTTGCCGGATAGCATGAAACGCGCAATGGCCAAGCAAGCGGAAGCCGAGCGCGAACGCCGCGCCAAAGTGGTGAATGCCGAAGGCGAATTCCAGGCGGCCGAAAAAATGGTGCAAGCCGCCGCGATGATCGCCAGGGAACCGATTGCGCTGCAATTGCGTTACCTGCAAACCATGCGCGAGATGGCCAGCGAACATAACACGACGACTTTCCTGCCGTTGCCGATCGATTTATTCAGTGCGTTTTTGAAGAAGTAAATTCAGTACCGGCAATGCGACTCGTTGAGTGCAGCCATAAGCGCCACGCGGATGCGATCCTCGCGATCTTCAACGATGCCATCCTGAATTCCACGGCGCTCTACGATTACAAACCGCGCACCGGGGAAATGATGACCGCGTGGTTCGACGCCAAGGCGAAGGGCAAATTTCCGGTCATCGGCATTGAGAATGATTCCGGCGAACTGATGGGTTTCGCCAGTCTCGGCACGTTTCGCGCATTTCCGGCGTACAAATATACCGTCGAGCACTCGGTTTATGTGGACGCGCGCTTTCGGGGCCAGGGAATCGGCAAGCGCTTGCTCCAGGAAATCATCACCGCGGCGCAGCGGCAGGATTTTCACGTTATGGTGGGAGCCATTGATGCGTCCAACACGGTGAGCATCCGCCTGCACGAGTCGATGGGGTTCACACCGTGCGGCACCGTCCGTCAGGCTGGGTTCAAGTTTAACCGATGGCTCGACCTCGCGTTTTATCAATTGATTCTGACGACACCGTCCAAACCTTGCGACGGGTAAACACTGATCCGCCTCGTCACCTCGGCGGCTACGAAAATGCGGTTCAAAAATTCCCCGTTCCGTGTTAGATTTGGCGCGTGCCGATTTACGAATACGAACTGTGCGAAGGCGATTGCAAGGTGTGCGGTGGAAAATTCACTCTCCGCCGGCCACTTTCTGCCAAGCCGCTGACGAATTGCCCGGCGTGCAAGAAACCGGTGCGCAAAATTCTTTCCACCTTCAATTCCCCGGTGAAACTCAAGCCGCTTTCTGTCACGGACGCCAAGAAAGCCGGTTTTACCGTGCTTAAACGGGTAAATAAGGGAGAATACGAGCGGCAATGACGGGCGGAAGTTGGATTCATGGGAAAGAGGGGGTTTTTGCGTTTTTTCCAGATAAGTACCCCTGTTACTTCCTACGCACAGGTATAAAAAACATTGCGCCAAAGGCATTGATTTGGCTTCATCAGGGGCGTAATTGACCGGGCAGACGGGAAAATATGCCTTCTGCCCCCAAATTGATAGCCAAGCTGGACAACCGGCTAAGGGAAATGAAACGCAGCCGGATGCATATTTTTTACTCGGGCAACGTGCAGGGTGTCGGCTTCCGCTACACGGTAAAAACGGTAGCGGCCGGTTTCGAGGTTGTCGGCATCGTGCGCAACCTGATTGATGGCCGGGTCGAATTGGTCGGTGAGGGGCCGAGGGAGGAATTGGAAGCCTTCCGGACAGCCATTCGCGAAGCGGGGCTGGAACATTTTATTCGGAACGAAGAAATTAAGTGGAGCGAAGCCACGAGCGAGTTTCGCGGGTTTGATATTGTGAGATAATTTCAATGAAGTTTGCCATTATTGCCGACATCCACGCCAACCTGGAGGCGTTGCAAGTGGTTTTGGAGGATACCAAAGCCCAAAAATGCACTCATTACGCCTGCCTGGGCGACGTGGTGGGTTACAACGCCAATCCCAAGGAATGCCTCGATATCGTCCGCACGATGGGCATGCCCTGTGTGAAGGGTAACCACGACGAATACTGCTCCGCCGAAGTCGGTCTCGAAGGTTTTAATCCCGCCGCAGCCGAGGCCGTGGAATGGACTCGCCAGCAGCTCGACGAAACGGACCGCGCGTGGTTGCGCGATTTGAAATACATGCGCATGGTCACGAGCTTCACCATCGTCCATGCCACGCTCGATGTCCCGCAGCGTTGGGGTTATGTGTTCGACAAGCTCGCGGCTGCAGCCAGCTTTACCTATCAGAACACCTCTGTTTGCTTCTTCGGCCATACCCATGTGCCGGTGGCGTTCATGCGCGACACCATGGTTCGCGGCGGCACTTATTCGAAATTCAAAGTTGAGCCCGGCAAAAAATATTTTGTGAACGTCGGCGCCGTTGGCCAACCCCGCGACAACAATCCCAAAGCCGCCTATGTCATCTACGACATGAACGAAGGCACGATTGAACTGCGCCGCCTGGATTACGACATTGCGACGGCGCAGAAGAAAATTCTTGCGGCTGGCCTGCCTGAACGGCTCGCTGAACGCCTGGCGTACGGCAGGTAAGAGCGCATCCGCCGACTGGCGGTTGGCATACACACGTCGCATTTTAACTGCAATTTCAAAGCGTGCGCTCGGCGACTGATTTCTCCATTCTTCATTCTACCTTCTGCATTTGAAGGCAAGATCGTGAAGATTCTTATTCTCAAACCAAGCTCGCTCGGCGACGTTGTGCAGGCTCTGCCGGTTCTGCGCCTGCTCAAGCTGCATTGGCCTGAGAGCGAGATTTTCTGGTGGATCGATTCCGGCCTTGCTCCGTTGTTGGAAGGAGATCGTGATCTCGCGGGCATCGTTCGCTTCGAGCGCCGGCGCTGGTCCATCCCGGCGAATTGGCCCGAGGTCTGGCATAGCGTTCGTTGGATGCGCCGCCAAAACTTTGACCTCGTCATCGATCTGCAATGCCTCTTCCGCAGCGGAATGTTCGCCTGGCTCGCCAACGGAAAATCTCTCGTCGGTCTCAATGAGTCCCGCGAAGGTGCGCGCGGTTTTTACGACGTCGCCGTCCGCCGTGATTCCTTCTACACCCACGCCGCGGATTGGTATCTCGCCGTGCTCAAGGCGTTGAACGTGCCGGTGCACAAAAACTTCGACTGGCTTCCCGAGCGCAAAGCCATTTCCGCCGATGTGAAACGCAAATGGTCCACTGATTCGACGCGCTGGATCATCGTGCAACCGGGCGCTCGCTGGCTGAACAAACGCTGGCCCGTGGAAAATTTCACCGAACTGGTTCGCCGCATTTCCGCCACACGCCCCGAATTCCGCTTCGCTATTCTGGGTGGCGCGGACGATCAAGCCGCCGGTGCGGCAATCGCGCAGGCTGACGCCAACCGCTGCCTCGATCTCACCGGAAAAATTTCACTGCCCGAAATGGTGGAATGGATTCGCCTCGGCGAGTTGATGATTTCCAACGACACCGGCCCCATGCACGTGGCCGCAGCGCTTGGCAAACCAGTCGTCGCAATTTTCGGTCCCACTGAACCGCGCCGGACCGGTCCCTACGGGCAATTGCAAAACGTCGTCCGCATCGATCTGCCCTGCGCGCCGTGCCTCAAATCACGCTGTCACTATTTCAAGCCGATGGAGTGTCTCCGCGCCATCGCGCCGGAAACAGTTCTTACCCGCGCTCTGCATCTCTTGAGGCCAGTTCGCGCCGCGCTTTAATTTCGGCGTTCGGGGTTCGGCGTCGGATGTTCGATGTTTCCCGCTTTTATTTGAATACTTCCCCGCGTCTCACCGTCAGACTTCATGTTTTGCGGCTTGCCACTTCGGCGTGCCAGCCTAAAGTAGTGTCGTGAAAAACACCGGATTATTATTGTGCGTCCTGCTGTTCGCGTCGCTGGGCAGCTTGTCTGCACAAGTGACTGTGGAAATTATGACGGACCAGGATGAATTTCTGCCGGGCGAGGCTATTCCCGTCATCGCCCGCATCACGAACCGCTCCGGCCAGACGCTGACGTTCGGGCGCGAGAAAGGCTGGCTGAAATTTGCCGTTGCCGCCAAGGAGGGTTACGTCGGCATGCGGCAAAACGACGTGCCCATCGATAGCGAATTCACCCTGGAATCGTCGGAACGCGCCAACGTGCGCGTGAATATCGCGCCCTATTTCCAATTGGATAAAACCGGCCATTACAAAATCACCGCCACCGTCGCCGTTCCCGAATGGAAACGCTCGTTCAATAGTGATCCGAAGGACATTGATATCATCAAGGGCGCGCGGGTTTGGCAGCAGGAATTCGGCGTGCCGAACCCGGCCGACACGAACGCCGAACCCCAACTTCGCATTTACGCCTTGCAGGAAGCCAATTATCTCCGCAGCCGCCTCATGTTGTATGCGCAGGTGACTGACAGCGACGGAAGAATCAACAACGTTACTCCCATTGGTCCGATGATTTCCTTCGGCCAGCCGGAAGCCAAGGTCGACAAGAACAGCAACCTGCATATCCTCTATCAAAATGGCCCACGCAGTTTCAATTACTCCATCGTCAACCCGCAATGCCAACTCATCAAACGGGAATTTTACGATTACACAAGCCGGCCGCGCATGGTTTCCGACGACAACGGCAACATCTCAGTCGAAGGCGGCACCCGGCGAATCACTCGCGACGATCTCCCCGCTCCCAAAACTCCGGCAGTCAATGACGTTCCCGCTCCGACCACGCCATAAGTTATTTTTTCATCCGATCTGGGTGGCCGCGCTGCTGGTGTGCGCGTTCTGCGGAGGTGCACGGGCTCAAAACGTTATCCTCTATCTCAAAACCGGCGACCGGATAAGTGGTCGCATTGTTTCCGAATACACCAATCGCCTCGTGCTCTCGAATAGTTGGGCGAAGGATCTATCGGTGCCGCTGGCTGAAATCGCACAGCGTGAAATCATCCTGGCGGGCGGAACCAACCACGTGTCCGGCACCAACACACTCGCCAAAATCAAGCTGCCGCCACCTCCCGCCACTCCGCCGCCGTTGTTCAAGCATTGGAAGGGCGCAATGGAAGTGGGTTTGGATGTGATCGAGAGCACCTCGGCGCAGCATACCTATCATGCCAAGTTCCAATTGGCCTATGAAGTCCCTTACGCATCAAATCCCAAGAATTTTTTCCGTAATTCATTCGACTATGAATTGTCTTACGGCAAAACCAAACAAAGAGTGAGCGGAGTGGAGACAACCACCACTTCTTCGGATCGAATGGGTGGTAGCGACAAAACCACGGCCGATTTCGATGGGAAGTGGTACGCGTACAACCTCGCCGGGCTCGGCTATGATCGTCTGCGAAACATCAAACTGGCCGTCGAGGAAGGACCGGGCCTGGGTTACCACCTTCTGACCCGCTCCAATCTGACCGTGAATGGCGAAGCCGGCGTCAATTACCAAAGCCAATACAACACCGACGATACCCACTCGCGCGATTTCTTTTTCCGGCTGGCCGAGGACTTCACCTGGAAAATCAACAGCCGCACAACCCTGTCCGAAAAAGCGGAATTCTTTCCCCG
>DASZPR010000246.1:0-2715 GCA_035550235.1 Verrucomicrobiia bacterium
GAAGAATTTCCAGTTGCGACCGGTTGAAACGATAAAAGATCAGATAATTCTCAAAATCGTCGACTCGCCATGACCGAATATTCCTCAAATCGCGGCCACGAAAATTCCGCAATCTCCCTTTCAACGGCTGAAGAGCGAGCCTCTCAATAGTTTGGTCGAGAGCGTCGAGAAACCGCGCTGCCGCCTCGGGATTATGTTCGTTGAGGTATTGAAAGTAACCGAACGCATCCAGTTCGGCGTCGTGCCGGACAAAAATTTCCACGCTCTTCACGCGGCGATGGCGCGACGACGATTATTGTTAGCTAGCGAAGCGAAATGCCCAGGTTTGTATTTTTTCAACGGACTGCGGAGGGAATGTCTTAACGCCGCCTCTAGGTTTTTGTCGCTATCGTCTTGTTCCACTAATTCGTACACACGCAAGGCCTCGCGAATGACTTCATCTTCGGAAAGATAGCCGCCACCCTTCATTTTCCTTTCCACAAACTTCTGTTGGTGCGATGTAAGCCTAACTTTCATGGAGCCAAATCTAATCTCCCCCATGGCCAATTGTCAAAACTCGAAGAATCCTCGAAACAGCGCAATCGGACCAGCCCGGCTAATTTCGAACACCAGCTGGTTCTGGCGCCATGCCTTGGATGTCGGCGAGATGTTTCGCCATTCTCACCACCGGCAGGCTTAAACCATTCGCCATCGGGGCTTCGTAACGTTCGAGCACTACGTAACCAAAACGCGCATAAAGCGCCTCACCCGTCAGCGTGGCAACGAGTTCGGCATGGTGAAAACCAGCCTCGATGGCCGCGGCTTCGCACCGCAAGAGAATGCTCCGGCCAATCCCGCGCCGCGCCCAATCCGGATGCACGAAGAACGCCCGGATGCGCGCCGGATCAATTTTCGGATCAAGTTCAGCGTCTTCGCCGGTGCGCTCGCGATCGCCGCCATACAACGTCTTGCGCCTGCTCCAACCGCCGCAACCGACAATCTGCCCGCCGTCCTCCACCACAAAATAAGTCGCATCGCGAATGAGTTGCCGATCCACGCCGAAGACCGGGCCAAGCGCGGCGTCCATTTGCGCGGGAGAATAATGGGCGGCTTGCAAGCCACGGACGGAGAGCGGAATCAATGCTTCCAAGGCTGGAATATCGGCAGTCGTCGCGAGGCGTGGCGTCCAGTGGAGCACAGGAGAATGAGACAGGCGAGACGCCTGTCCTACGTTACTTTCGCAACATCTTCGGCACGCCGCCGCCCATGCGCGCCATCATTTTCTGGAACTTGCCCATCTTCTTCATCATTTGCTGCATCTGCGCAAATTTGTTGAGCATCGTGTTCACTTCCGTCACGGTCACGCCGCTGCCCTTCGCGATGCGCGTGCGGCGCTTCGCGTTCAGGATTTGCGGGCTGCGCCGTTCCTGCAGCGTCATCGCGCACACCATTCCTTCCATGCGGCGAAATTCCTTTTCCTGCTTGGACAAATCTCCCTGCTGCTTGAGCATCTCCGCGCCGCCGGGCAACATTCCCACAATGCTCTCGAGCGAACCGAGTTTTTTCATCTGGCGCAATTGCTCGAGGAAATCTTCCAGCGTGAATTGCCCCTTGCGCATCTTTTCCTCGAGCTTCTTCGCGTCCTCGAGGTCCACGGCTTCCGCCGCTTTTTCAACGAGACTGACGACGTCGCCCATGCCCAGAATCCGCGACGCCATGCGCTCCGGATGAAACGGCTCAAAGTCCTCCAGCTTTTCGCCCGTGCCGGCGAATTTAATCGGCTTGCCGGTGACGGCCTTCATGCTTAAGGCGGCCCCGCCGCGCGCATCGCCGTCCAGCTTGGTAAGAATGGAGCCGGTAATGTTCAACGCCTGGTCAAAATGCGTTGCGACATTCACCGCCTCCTGGCCGGTCGCCGCATCAAGTACGAGCAAAATTTCCTGCGGCTTGATGAGATCGCGCAGGCGAACGAGTTCCTGCACCAGCGGTTCATCAATTTGCAATCGGCCTGCCGTGTCAAAAATCAGCACGTTGCGATTGTTTTCGCGCGCAAAATCCAGCGCGCCTCGCGCAATCTTCAACACATCCGTTTCGCCGCGCTTCACGAATACCGGGATGTCGAGTTGCTTGCCGAGCGTCTCCAATTGGTCCATGGCCGCCGGACGATACACATCCGCCGCTACGAGCAACGGCCCGCGCCCCTGCTTGTGCAACAGTCGCGCGAGTTTGCCGCTGGAAGTCGTTTTGCCGGAGCCATGCAAACCGACCATCATGATGCAGCTCGGATTGCCGTTGAGATTCAACCCGGCATTTTGCGAGCCGAGCAGGTCCACCAATTCATCGCTGATGATTTTGACGATCTGCTGTCCGGGATGAACGCTCTGAACCACCTCTGCGCCGACGGACTTGGATTTGACGCGCTCGATGAAATCGCGGGCGACCTTGAAATTGACGTCCGCCTCAAGCAGCGCGAGTCGCACCTCGCGCAACGAATCGCTGACATTGTCCTCGGAAATTTTCCCGAGGCCGCGCAAATTACGAAAGGCGTTCTGGAGCTTGCCGCTTAACGAGTCGAACATTTGGCTAAATTAGGGCAGCCGCGAGGGATTTACAAGCGAGGCGAGGGAGGTTCCCAGGGCTCACGCATTTAAAATCCAAAAGATTCAGGGCATTGGGATCGAATTCGTTGGATTGCGTTCAGGAGAGTCTGAAGAGGAAACGTCGCGTATGCTGTCT
>DASZPR010000247.1:0-8289 GCA_035550235.1 Verrucomicrobiia bacterium
AAGTCGGGTCCATGAGAAATCTCCCCTCCCACGTGTCCGAAGCCGTCGTTCCATCGGGCTTCAACAGGAACAATCCCGGATGCGCCTTCACCACCTCGTCACTACTCTGCCCATGCGGAGCAATCCACAACCCGGCTTTAAGTCCACGCGCTTTAATCTCTTTGGCGACGGCCGCCATTCCGTTCGGAAAATGATTCGTGTTGATGGCCTCCCAATTCCTCGCGCTGCCGCGCCCGCCACTTCCCTGCCAACCGTCATCGATCTGCACATACTCCGCGCCGTAATCCTTCAGATTCGCCGCCATCCATTCCGCATTTTTCTTCACTTCATCCGCGGTGATCCGGCTGTAATAATAATACCAACTGCACCAACCTGACGGCGGAAGGTGATAACGGGATTTATCGAGCGGCTGATAAAATTTCACCCCAAGCGTGTCCCGATAATAATTCGTCTGAGCCGTTCCATCCTTCAACAACACCAGGTCTTTTGTCGGGTCAAATACTCCATCGGCAATCGGCGTTTCGACGTCCCCCAATGTCATGACAAAAAGATCCGGATTATTACCGTCGTGAACACGGCATGGAATCGGACGCGGCCAGGACGACACGGCTTTTAACTCCTGCCCTGGAGCCGTATCGACATAAATAAATATAAAAACTGGAAGCAAATGCCGGAGTTGACGGAGAATTTTTATCATACTCATAGCTGCGAATTGGCGTCATTCTAGGGACGCGTTCCATTAAGGCAATCAGACGTGGTGAAATGAGATAGGTGTCTGTGCATTCCATTCATGGCGGGCCCAATAGTTGCATTTAATATGTCAACGTGATTGTTTCCCTTGACGCAGTTCGTCATCGAGCCGATAACCAGTGCGAAGGTGGCCGTGTTCTGCGGGTGCACCAGGGTCAGAAGTTAAAAAGTTCGAATTGAATATGCGCTACACCCCGATAGCTCAAGAGCTGTTCGTCGCGAACCGCAAGCGGTTGGCGGCTTGTCTGCCGACCAATGCTTTGGCGGTTGTTAATGCTAACGATACTTGCGCGACGAATGCGGACGGTTCCCAAAACACCATCGTCAACTCCGACCTCTTCTATTTAACCGGTGTCGAGCAGGAACAATCCATCCTGGTTCTTTACCCGGATGCGGATGATGAAAAACATCGCGAACTCCTTTTCTTGCGCGAGCCCAATTCCGAAAATGAACTCTGGGAAGGCCGCAAGCTGACCAAGAAAACCGCGCGCGAGCTCACCGGCATCCGCAACATCCATTGGCTCTCCGAATTTCCCCGCCTGTTTCACCGGCTCATGTGCGAATGCGACCACGTGTTCCTGAACAGCAATGAGCACAAACGCGCCATCATCGAAACCGAAACACGCGAGGCCCGTTTTGTGGCCGACACCATCCGCAAATATCCGCTGCACAATTACCGCCGCCTCGCGCGGGTGATGCATCGTCTGCGCGCTGTCAAATCCGATCTCGAAATCGAGTTGATCCGCAAAGCGTGCGATCTGACCGCGCGCGGTTTCCGGCGCGTGCTCAGTTTCACGCGGCCCGGAGTCATGGAATACGAAGTCGAGGCTGAATTGCTGCATGAATGGACCCGTCACGGTGGCCGCAGCGCTTATCTCCCCATCATCGCCTCCGGCATCAACGCCTGCTGTCTCCATTACGTTTCCAATGCCGCCACTTGCGCGGATGGCGACCTGCTCCTGCTCGATGTCGGCGCTTCCTACGCCAAGTACACTTCCGACATGACCCGCACCATCCCGGTC
The DNA here is from genome assembly GCA_035550235.1 of Verrucomicrobiia bacterium. Lineage (GTDB taxonomy): Bacteria > Verrucomicrobiota > Verrucomicrobiia > Limisphaerales > DASXHY01 > DASXHY01. The sequence goes on from DASZPR010000247.1 coordinate 1,773, forward strand.
AACGGGCGCTTCAGTCGCCGCCAACGGCAGGTCTATGACACTGTGCTGGGCATCCTGCGCCGCTGCATTGCCGGCCTGGCAGTGGGGAAGAAAATCAAGGATTGGCAAAAGGAAGCCGAACAGATGACCGAGCGCGAATTAGTCAATCTAGGTTTGCTCACCACGCAGGAAATCAAACGCCAGGATCCCGAGCAGCCGGCATTCAAAAAATATTTCATGCACGGCGTCGGCCATCCCATCGGCCTCGATGTCCACGACGTCGGCCTGATCGTCAAGCCCATCGAGCCCGGCTGGGTCATGACCGTCGAACCGGGTATTTATATCCCGAAAGAAAATTTTGCGGTGCGCCTGGAGAACACAGTGTTGGTAACCAAGGACGGTCCCGTGGACCTGATGTCCCACATCCCTATTGAGGCCGACGAAATTGAGCAGTTGATGCAGGGACGTTCAGCGTCGGGCAACGGCAAAAACGGAAATGGCAAGAGCGAGAATGGCAAGTCGGCAAAAACACGTTCTACGGTACAGGTAGCGAGGTAGCGGCCTTGCCGGACGGCGTTGCATTCGCTGTCCGCTTTGGAGCGTTTAAAAATGCTCAGGTCGCAATTCACGGAATCCCTAACCATGAAAAAAGTTATTATTACGGCGGTCACGGTTGCATTCATAACGTCCATCGGCTACGCCGCGACTGAGCCCGCCGCCACCAACCAACGCCCGGCCATCATCCATCTGGACCCGCCAGAGCAAAATTTCTTTTCCAAAGAGTTGACCTTCCGTGGCATTCCCATCAAATCGCATGAGGTCGTATCCAACGAAGCCTTGTATGCCGCCTATGATCGGCTGGCGCTTCTGTTAGGCCACCTCCCGGACATGGTCATTTCCAACCTCGTCGGAAATAAAGTGGAACTGCACATCATCGGCCGGGACCAGGTCACTACGGATTTGCCGGAATGGCTGCACGACAAAGGCAAGCCCATCGAGGAATATCACGGCCTGACCCGCGACCAGCGCACGCGCGGCATGGGCGGTCGGTTGACCTCCTGCGGCGAAGAAAATCTCCTGAAGCTCGATAAGGATCGATATCACGGCCGCGATATTTGTCTGCACGAATTTGCCCACGCCATCCGCAACTACGGCATCGACCAGGATCTCCGCGAAAAATTCAACGCTCAATATCGCGCCTCCCTCGATAAAGGCCGTTGGGTAAACAGCTACGCCGGCTCGAATTCCGACGAATATTTTGCGGAATTGACCATGTGGTATTTCGGAACGCACGGCGACCTGAGCATGACCGGGCCAAAGCCCGAAAATGGCACGGAAGGTTTGAAGAAATACGACCCCGAAGCCTTTCAACTCTTCGACGACTTTTATCAGGGCAGGCTTCCCGTCAAACCGTATCACCGGTCCTTCCGCCCGCACGAAGACGATTAACCGGCGGCTCCCAATTTTCCACCGAACCGCTTGGAGACCAGGACCACGGCGTTTTGGAGCAGGATAAATACGAGGATCAAAAATCCCACGATAATAGGCGTCCACCAGGAACTGACGTTGCCTTTGAAATTAAGGATGTTTTGGATCAGGCCCAGGATTAACACCCCCATCGCGGTCCCGGCCATGAAACCCACGCCCCCGCTGAGCAAAGTCCCCCCGATCACCACGGCGGCTATGGCCTGAAGTTCCAGCCCCACACAGACTGCGGGATCACCGGATTGGGTGTAGAAAGTGAAAACGACTCCTGCCAGCGCCGAACAAAATCCCGAGAGAGTGTAGATCAAAATCTTCGTTCTCCCCACCGGCAAACCCATGAGCGCCGCCGAATGCTCATCGCCGCCCACCGCGTAAATCGTCCGGCCAAAACGCGTATAGTGCGCTACGATTAACGCGATGATGAATGTGACGACGTAGCATGTGGCCGTGAACGGAATGCTGATGCGATCATTCAGGGGGATGGAAAGCCCATTGGCCACGCGCTCAAGAAAAAATGGATGCGTAATCGCGAGCGATTGCGGGTTGACCATAAATCCCAAACCCCGTGCCAGGAACATCCCCGCAAGCGTGACCAGGAACGGCGGCATTTCAAATACACTGATGAGGAACCCCATAAAAGTTCCGAACACGGTTCCCGCCAGCAACGCGATCCCAATCGCAGTGAGCGGACTGAATCCATGCCCCACCAACGAGGCGATCAAAATGCTGGTGAAGGCAACAACTGACCCCACGGACAAATCAATGCCGCCGGAGAGTATGACAAAAGTAGCGCCCACCGCCGCAATCCCGAGGAATGAATTATCGCCGAATAGGTCCACGAACGCCCTCAGCGAACCGAAACCCTTAAACGAAATGCATCCCACCAGGTAAAGGGAGAGTAAAACCAGGCCGGTGGCAAACAACGGAATGTATTTGCTGTAGGTTCTCATGACGCATTCCTCCGTCGAAAAAAGCCCGTCATTTTCTTTCGCGCCGTCGGCGATTGCAGCACACACACAATCAAGATCGCCAGCGCTTTTGGCACCGGCGCCACGTCTGCGCTCACATTGCGCATATACATGGTCGTGGTCAGCGTCTGGATAAATAGCGCGCCCACGATCGACCCGACCAGAAAAAATCGCCCGCCCGTCAGCGAGGTCCCGCCTATCACCACCGCCAAAATCGCATCCAACTCCAAAAACAAACCCGCGTGATTCGAATCCGCGCACTTGATGTTTGACGCCGCCACGAGACCAGCCAGGCCGGCGCACAATCCCGAAAATGCATAGACCAAAAATTTCACCTGTCCCGCGCGAATGCCGGAGTAAGTGCTCGCCGTCTGGTTGTCGCCCACCGATTCAATGAACAATCCCACCGCCGTCTTTCGCGTCAGAACCACCGTAACCGCCAGCATACCCATGCTCAACCAGACCGGGAACGGCAGCCCGACAAAGCTCCCGTTGCCGATATACGTCAGCCGCGCGTCGTCGAACGTGATGATCTGGCCGTCCGTGATCAATTGCGCGACGCCCCGCCCCGCCACCATCAAAATCAGCGTGGCCACGATGGGTTGCACCTTGAAAAGTCCCACCAGCAAACCGTTCCAACAGCCCGCAAGCACCGCCACTCCCAGCGTGGCGCCAATAACCACCGGAAACGGCACACCTGCCTTGTTAATCAACTGCGCCGCCACTGCCCCGGCAATTGCCATCACTGCGCCCACCGACAAATCCACTCCCGCCGTTGCAATAACCAGCGCCATGCCGAGCGCGAGCAACATCACCTTCGAGCCGTGATTGAGAATGTCCACCAACACGCCATAAAGGCGTCCATCCCTCACTTCCAAATGAAAAAAATTGGGCGTGAAAAACGCATTAAAAATGAGCAACAGCGCCAGTCCCGCGACCGGCCACAACAGGCTCGACCACCAGCGGATTTCACGTTTCTGAAATCGGCCGGATGGCGCAGGCGTAGTGGTGGCGGCGGTGCTCATTTCGATTGCGGGGCTGCGATGGTATGCATGATGCCCTCTTCCGTGATTTGGCTGCCAGTGAGCTCGCCAACTTTCGCGCGATCGCGCAACACCACGACCCGCTCCGAATACCTCACCACTTCCTCCAACTCGGAGCTGATGAATAAAATCGACACGCCATCTTTTCCGAGCGATTGCACCAGTTTTAAAATTTCCGCTTTCGCACCGACGTCAATGCCGCGCGTCGGCTCGTCCAAAATCAGCAGTCGCGGCTGCGTCGCCAGCCAGCGCGCCAGCAACACCTTCTGCTGGTTGCCCCCGCTCAGGTTCATCACGAGTTGCTCCGGACCCGGCGTGCTGATGCCCAGCACCTTGATGAATTTGTCCACGATCTCATCCTGCTGCTTGCGGGAAATCGCCTTCGCCACGCCCTGCCGCGCCTGCAACGCGAGCACAATATTTTCGCGAATCGAAAGATGCGGAATGATGCCGTCGCTCTTGCGGTTCTCCGGCGTGAACGCGAACCCCGCCCGAATCGCCTCCCCCGGCGATTTGAACGCCGCAGACTTGCCATCCACAAACATCTCGCCGGTTTGAATTTTATCGATGCCAAACATCAGCCGCGCCGTTTCCGTGCGGCCGGAACCCAGCAATCCCGCCAGGCCGAGAATCTCCCCCTTGCCAATCGTCAAATCCATCGGCGCAATGGAGCCAGTCCGTCCGCATTGCCTGAACTCAACAAACGGCTCCCGTTTCGGCGCGGAGGCTTCAACGGACTCCGTCGTTTGCTTGGGTGCCAGTTGCGACAATTCCTTGCCAATCATCCGCGTCACCAGGTCCATGCGCGGAAGCTTGGCGGCCTCGTATTCGCCGACCAATTGGCCGTCGCGCAACACCGTGATGCGATCCGCAATGGCATACACCTGATCCAGAAAATGCGTAACGATGACAATCCCCAACCCTTCGGCGCGCAATTTCCGGATGATTTTAAACAACTCCTCGACTTCATTTTCATCGAGGCTCGAAGTGGGTTCGTCGAGGATGAGCAACTTCGCCGAGACATCCAGCGCGCGCGCAATCGCCACCATCTGTTGAATCGCGATCGAGCACGCCGAAAGCTGTTGTTTGACATCCAGCTTCAGGTCGAGCCGCGCGAGCGCCGCTTCCGCGTGCCGCGCCATCGCTCCCCAGCGGATAAGCCCCAGCCGCGTTGGCTGGCGTCCGAGACAGATATTTTCCGCAACCGAAAGTTGCGGGATGAGATTGACCTCCTGGTAAACCGTGCTGATGCCCAGAGCCTCCGCGGACTTGGGCGACGTGGGCCGGATCTCCGTCCCTTCCAACCGCACAATCCCCGCGTCGCGCGGATATACGCCGGTCAGCACCTTGATCAACGTGCTTTTGCCGGCGCCGTTCTCCCCCATCAATGCGTGGACTTCACCCCGGCGAACGGTGAAGTCAACCCCCTGCAACGCTTTGACACCGGGAAAACTTTTTGCCAGGCCGCGAATTTCCAGCAGCGCTTTGGAATCGTTCTCCACGCTCAATACGTCCGATTCGGCAACTCAGCGGCGGCTTGCGATTGCTCATACACGCCTTCCTTCACCGGGATGCGCTTGGGCAATTGCTTGCCGGCCTTGATGGCTTCCACCGCGTCGAAGAGCTGCGGCCCGATTTGCGGATTGCACTCCACGGTGCAGTTCAATTTGCCCGCCGCCATCGCCTCAAAGGCTCCCTTCACGCCGTCGATCGAGACGATCAAAATATCCTTGCCGGGCTTGACGCCCGCTTCTTCCATCGCCTGGATGGCACCGAGCGCCATGTCGTCGTTGTGCGCGAACAGCGCCGTGATTTGTTTCGCATCCGGGCTCTTCAGGAAGGATTCCATGACTTCCTTGCCCTTCGCGCGCGTGAAATCACCGCTCTGCGACTTGACAATCTTCATGCCGGGATATTTCGCGAGCACTTCCTCAAAACCTTTCTTGCGGTCAATCGCGGGAGCGGAACCGGGCGTGCCCACCAACTCGGCAATCACTGCCTTGCCATTACTCGCCTTGGCCAGCCATTCACCCGCGCGACGGCCTTCCTCCACAAAATCTGAACCGATGAACGTTACATACAACGAATCATCCGTGACGTTCACCGCGCGATCCGTCAACACCACCGGGATCTTCGCCTTCTTGATTTCCGTCAGCACCGGCTGCCATCCCGTTTCCACTACGGGCGAAAAAGCGATCACATCCACGCCTTGCGCAATGAACGAGCGCAGTGCCTTGATCTGATTTTCCTGCTTCTGCTGCGCATCGGCGAATTTGAGATTGATGCCACGTTTGGCGGCTTCTGATTTGATGGATTCCGTGTTGGCCGTGCGCCAGCCGCTTTCAGCGCCGATCTGCGAGAAACCCACCGTGATTTGATCCGCGGCCAGGGTCGTGAGCGCACAAACCATGGTTGCCGCGAGGGACATCAGGACTTTAGCTTTCATAATTCAGAGGTGTTCAATGTCGTTTATTGATTCCGTTACACTCTTAGAGTGTCGTAGGGGGATTTCCGCTCAAACTGTCCAGCCTTTGCTCATCGCGTAATACACTTCGTTATTACGCAACGTCTGCTGAAAATCGCGCACATTCGTTTTCGCATCGATGATGGCCAATTCCACGCCGGCAATCGTCGCAAAATCCTCGATCATCTCGGTCGTCACCGCCTGGCTGAAACCTGTGTGATGCGCCCCGCCCGCGTGAATCCAGCAGGCGCACGCATCTTCAAAGTTCGGACGGCACTTCCACACCGCGCGCGCCACCGGCAATTTCGGCATCGCCTTCGGAGTTTTAATCACGTCCACTTCGTTCAAGAGCAGGCGAAAACGGTTGCCGAGATCCATCAATGCCACATTGATCGCCGGACCCGACGGTGTGTCGAAAACCAGGCGCGCCGGATCGGCCTTGCCACCGATGCCGAGCGGATGCACCTGCAGCGAGACTTTCCCGCTCGCGATGCTCGGGCAAATCTCCAGCATGTGCGAACCCAACACCAGCTTGCCTTCCTTCGAAAGATGATAGGTGTAATCTTCCATGAACGACG
>DASZPR010000248.1:0-6985 GCA_035550235.1 Verrucomicrobiia bacterium
TCCGCCCCGCGATGGCCAAAGGTTGATTCACTAACGACATCCCGGGCAATGTGGCGGGGAAGCGGGATTTTGTCGAGACGGGAAGGGCCGGAAGACAGGGCAAACGCATCTCAATCCCGAGAAATACAGCTCACGGGAGGTATCGCACACCAAGAGATTTTCCTGGGTAAGAGCGCAGACGGTAAATGGGAAATCCAGCGGATAAAATTTGATCGCGTCTTGAAACTTCGTGATATAAAATCCATCCGTGCCATTTGATGAGAGGCAAATGGCACGGATGGATTTTTAATGCTACGAAAATAATTGTCGAGAAAAGAGTTTTTGAAAACACTACTGCAAAATTTAAAATGGGCCTGCCCTGGGCAGGAAGGGAGTGTGGGAATTCATTCCGCTTCAGCGATGGACATCGCCTAACTCAAATAAGGAATCCGTTGCCTCAATGCCGCGGCGCGCCGGCGGACGATAGTGGTGTCGCTCGGCCGATCGAGAAATTTCCTCATGCGCTGCGATAGCTCCACGAAATCGATCGGCTTCTGAAACACCGCACGCTTGGCCGCGTAGGGCGAGCCGGAAAGATTCGGCGGTTGGTTGAGGCCGGTCATCAACACGACGGGCAAATCCGGGCGCAATTCACCTACGCGCTCCGCGAGTTCAGCCCCGAGCATTGACGGCATCGTATGGTCGGTGATGACCAAATCGAAGGTGGAAGGTTCAGCGCGAAAGGTTTGCAACGCCTCCAGACTGTCCGCGCGCGTCACGACGCGATAACCCATCAGGCGCAAGCGCTGTTGCATCATGCTCAGCACGGGAATCTCGTCGTCGATAACCAGGATGCGCTCGTTCTGTCCGGGCAACACCTTGTGCTCGGATTCGTCGTTGGGCAGGGGCGCCTCCGAATGCGGCAGGTAAATGTGAAATGCCGTGCCTTTGCCGGGTTCGCTTTCGACGAAGATCTGCCCTTCGCTGCGCGCGACGATTTTTTGCACCAATGTCAGGCCCAGCCCGGTGCCGCGGCCCGGAGCTTTGGTGGTGAAAAATGGCTCGAAAATTTTGTCGAGAATTTCGCGGCTCATGCCGCATCCGTTGTCGCGCGCAGTAAGCTGGACATACGTGCCCGCCCGGAGCGAAAGTGGCGTGGCCTGCGCGGCATCAAGGCGGATATTTTCCAAAATGTATTCCAGTTTTCCGCCCTGCACTTTCATGGCGTGGCCGGCATTCGTTCCGAGATTCATGATGACCTGGTGCATCTCGGTGGCATCCGCCACGACGATGTCGTCGTCAGTTTTGAGCGAGACCGAAATCTCGATCGACGAGGGCAGGGTGGCATTGAGCAATTTGACGGCTTCCTGGATGACGGAACTGAACTTCAACGGCCGCCGCTCGGTTTCCCTGGGCCGGCTGAATGTCAGGATGCGCTTGATCAAATCCTGCGCGCGTTGCGCGGACTTGAAGACGGATTGAAGATTTTCGCGCGTGCGGCCTTCGACCTTGGCGTCGAACAGTGCCAATTCAGTATAGCCGAGAATCGCGCACAGGATGTTGTTGAAATCATGCGCCATGCCTCCGGCGAGCGTGCCGACGGCATCCATCTTTTGCGCCTGCAGCATTTGCTTCTCAAGCCGTGCGCGTTCACTTTCGGCATCCTTGCGCGCCGTGATGTTGTCGATGAACCCTTCGTAAAAGCGGACTTCGCCGTTTTCATCACGGACGGCGCGTGCGCTTTCAGAAATCCAAATCACCCGTCCATTACGTTGCCGCACTTGATATTCCAAATTGTGGACAAAACCATCCCGATCGATTTGCTGTTTGAAACGCTCGCGGAAAGTTGGATCCGCGTAAATCTGGCTCTGGATATCCGAAACCTGGCTGAGCAATTCCTCGGGCCGTTCATAGCCATACATGCGTGCGAGGGCCGTGTTTACTGCCAGGAAATGGCCGTCGGGCGTGCTTTGGTAAATGCCCTCGACGGCATTTTCGAACATGCCGCGATACTTCGCTTCGGCGTCTTTGAGCAAATACAACTCGGTATTGTCGGACATTGTGAGCGCATTTTAGCAAATGGATTGCCAAAAGGGAGTTGCGGTCGTGTTGTTCGCGCGTTTTGCCAGTCTTTAAGAATGAGTTTTTGTGAATGAAATGGTGAATTGTATTCAATCTTGTGACACGTTGTCGGCAGGTAACTTGGAGACGACATGATTCGCCGCGATTACATCCTGAAGATGATACAAGAATTCGCTGAAGCGCTCGCGCGGATTCGGGCGCTGAAAAAAGCGCGCGAACTGGGCCAGGCATCGGCGTTGACGGAGGAGGAATTCAAACGCATCACCGGCATCGATTCGGAATCGTTGTTGAAGCTAAGCGAGACGGAGTTGCTCGCTCGGCTGATCGAATCGGAGCCGATGCACGCTGTGCGCGAGAAAATGTTTTTCCTGACCACACTGCTCAAGGAGGCGGGGGACATCGCCGATGCGGAAGGCCGTTCAGAAGAAAGCCGCGCCTGCTATCTCAAGGGCCTGCATTTACTGTTGGACAGTCTGGCGCGCGGTGATGCATTCGAGCAGCCGGAATTTGTGCCCAAGGTGGATTTGTTTGTCGAAGTGCTGGATGAAGTACCTGCGCAAACCAGCGCATTGTTGATGGAGCATTATGAGCGGACTGGTCAATTCGGCAAAGCCGAGGACGCGTTGTTTGCCATTCTCGACGTAGGTGTGAACCAGGAATTTGCGTTGAATTTTGGGATCGCATTTTACGAGCGATTGCTCGGGCATACAGATTCGCAACTGGACGAGGGCAATTTGCCGCGCGCGGAGGTTGAGAGTGGCTTGCAGGAATTGCGAGCGAAGGTATTAAAAGCGTGAGACCGCCGCACGCCCCTACACGTCCGGCGGTCCCAGCCATATCGAACTTCCCACACAGGAAGCCGAATAATTTTTACGAAACCCTCGATCAAGCTTCGTGACGAAATATTAGCGCAAGCCGCGGGCTCATGGTATCCGACAAATGACGTATCCGGTCAGGCCTCCCTCGAAAGTCGGTGAAAACTCCATTTCCAATGGTCGAAAACCGGTGGATAAATCACTACTAACATGAATGATTTATTTCGGGGGATTCGAGATGGCCTCATTTTAATTATTTTTGGATTTTTATTGGTCGGATCGGATTTGAGCGTTCGTGGTGCGGAGGCCACGCTAAAGCCGGTTTTTCAGGATAACCTCAGTCAGTTCACTGGCGTCGCGCTTTCAAAAACCGGCCGGATGTTCGTCAATTATCCGCGCTGGCAGGGACCGCATGATGTCGACGTTGTCGAAGTGCAGTCCAACGGCATTGCGCAGCCGTTTCCCGACAAGGATTGGAATAGCTGGCAAAGAGACCAGAGTGGCTCGAACAAATGGGTCTGCGTCCAATCCGTTTACGTGGATGACAAAGATGAATTGTGGGTGGTGGATCCTGCCGCGCCGGAAATGGACAGTGTTTTAGGCAATGGCGCCAAGCTGGTACGCATCGATTTAAAGAGCAATCATGTCGCGCGCATTTACAACCTCACCGAGTTGGCCGGGAAAAATAGCTATCTCAACGACGTGCGCGTGGATACTGTCAGCAACATTGCGTACCTCACGGAATCGAAGGAAGGCGGAATCGTGGTGCTCAACACGGATACCGGCAATGCCCGGATGGTTCTGCGCAAGGCGCCGTGCGTCCTCTCCGACCCGAATCATCAATTCATGATTGGCGGCGCGGAATTACAGCGCAACGGCAAGCCAATGAAGGTCAATTCCGACGGCATCGCGCTTAGTCCCGATCGACAGTGGCTTTATTTCAAACCGTTGAGCGATACCAAACTTTATCGCATTCGCACGGCGGATTTGCGCGATGCTCTGGTCACGGGAGCTGACGTGGCCAATAAAGTCGAGGACCTCGGCGCTAATTTCACCACCAGCGACGGAATGATTTTTGACCAGCGCGGCAATCTTTACCTGGGAGACCTGGAACACGATGCCATCGTGCAGGTGACTCCCGCGCTGAAGCTGCAAGTCATCGCGCACGACCAGCGTTTGATTTGGCCCGACACATTTGCGTGGTCACCGGATGGGTGGTTATATGTGACCTGCTCGCAAATCCAAAATATGCCGTGGTCCCACAATGGCCGCAGCACGCGCTCCACTCCGTATGGGATCTATAAATTGAAGGTGGAGTGATTGCCAAATAAATTTCCGAAAAGAAGGATAAGTGAGCTCCCGCATAAGAATATCCCGAGGTTGCTGCGTTGGATTGAATCGCGGACGCTGGGTCTTCCGAAATCGCGATAAAGTTTCCCCCTCTCCCCGGGGGAGAGGGCGGGGGGAGGGCGAGCGTAAACTCAAATTTTATCCGGACCGCTTTGTGTGGCAGAGAAAGAGGCACAATGTGAGCGCACGCGAGCCTTTATTTCTTCCAAAGACAAAGCGGAGCTTGGATTTTTCCGAAGTGAAGTAAGTCGCGAATCCGCTAATTTTTCATCAGATCGACTTAACGGTGCATCATCCGCTGACTTCGATTGAATATCATCTCGCACGGCGGAACCTTTCCGGCGGAATGGCACTGAGCGCGCCACACACTTCGCGCAGCACATCCTCTTTTCCCAAAGCCCGCGCAGCCGCGCCCTTGTGCAGGTGAGCTTCCACAAAATGCGCATCCAACGCGATCGCGCGGTCAGCGAAGGCGATGGCGTGCTGATGATGCCCGAGACGCCCGACCATGTATGCGAGATTGGCCCAGCCCAGTTTATGCTCGGGATTCAGCTTCAATGCTTTTTCAACACAACGAATGCCATCGACGGGGCGTTTTAAATGTTCGTAGAGGAGAGTGCCGAGATTGCTCCAAATCTTTGCGTCCGATTCGTCCAACTTCAACGCGCGCCGGTAGGCTGTCTCAGCCTGCACGAATTGTCCAAGACCCGCATGGCCGAGCGCGAGGTAATAAAATGCTTTGGGATCCTCCGGGCTCTCGTCCTGCCACGCGCGGGCGAGATCGATCAGCTCCGGCCACGCACCCGCATCGCACAAGCGCCGGGCAGTTTGCACTTCCTGCTCGCAATCAACCGTTGGGAAATTCATGGGCGGCAATTTGTGAACCGGGCGCGAAAAAAAGTCAAGCTGGTGGTGGCAGGAGGGAAATGTTTAATAGTGGTGGGGTTGGTGCGCCTGCACCGTCCGCGCCGCCTTAAGCGGCGCAATGTGAGGCGTGATTAAGCGGCAGGTGTAGCTCGTTCCGCCCCCTGTCGATCTAATAGTTAAAATAAATTTTCGATTTCGCGGGACCGCTTATTTGTTGTCGACAATCTGGAAACCATTGGCGAGTCTCAGCAGTAACGCATTCTATCCTATGGATGAAGATAAAGGAGTTGCCCCGGTCGAATCAGCAGCCCCGCCGACGTACCAAGACCGCTCCACCGGTTTGATGATATTCGGCATCCTCACGCTGCTGATCGGCTGCCTGTGCGGATTATTTGTTCCCTTGATGCTCATCGGCCTGATGTCGGCACCCGCCGGTTCGCCGCAAACCTCCTTGTCAGCCATTTTGCCCGGGATGCTGGTCTACGGCGTTCTGGCAGTGGCATTGGTGTGGCTGGGAATCGGCTCCATCACCGCCAAACGATGGGCCCGGGCTTTGTTGCTCATCTTTTCCTGGAGTTGGCTTGTTACCGGAGTGATCGTTTCAATTGTCATGATAATTGTTTTGCCGAGGACGATTGCGCATGTCACCAGTGACGCTTCGGGAAATAATCCAATGCCTCCGGGAGCGAAGGCGGTAATGATTCTCACCATGGCAATCATCTTTGGCGGCATCTTCATTCTCATGCCGGCGGTGTGGACGTTCTTCTATAGCAGCCGCCACGTGAAGGCGACCTGCGAAGCACGCGACCCGGTAATGCGATGGACCGACGCGTGCCCGTTGCCGGTTTTGGGACTTGCCGTGTGGCTGGCGTTTTCGGCGCCGATGTTGCTCATCTCGGCAGTTGCGGGCCATGGCGTGACGCCATTTTTTGGAATGTTTCTTACCGGAATTGCGGGCGCCATGCTTTTGCTTTTAATGGCCGTCCTTTGGGTTTACGCCGCCTGGTCGCTTTATAAACTCAAGCCAATCGGATGGTGGATCGTCTTCGTCGCCCTGTGTCTATTGATGGCTTCCACCTTCATAACTTTTCGTGGGCACGATACCTTGGAGATGTATCGATTGATGGGTTACTCAGAGTGGCAAATCGCCGAAATCGAAGAGACCGGCTTGGCCACCGGCAACTACTTCGTCTGGCTGTGCGTGATTTCGATGCTGCCGTTCCTCTGTTATCTTTTTTTCGTCAGACGATACATCTTTCGCAAAATTGAAACGGCGTCGCCTGTTGGCGCGTGAAGCTACCGCTCACAATTTTGGGAGTTTTCCTTTCAGATCACTTGCCCCATAAACGCGCTTGCTGCTGATCAATTCGCGAGCATTGTCCACCTGTCCCCACGTGTTCCAAAGCAACACACCGCGCACACGCCCTTCGCGCAGATAATAAATCACCCCTTCGCGATTTTCCGTTTTCCAATCCACGACGATTTCCAACTTGGAATCCAATTCGCCAACCGCCTCGTAGCCGAGATCGAACAGATCGGAATAAAAAAACGGCAGATGGTCGTAAGGCTCGCGTTTGCCCGCCATATTGCGCCCGGCCATTTTGCCCATCGTGTTGGCGTTGTCCTCGTGTTCCACACGCAGGCGTTGATCAAGCGCAGGGTTGTGAAACGACGCCACATCTCCCGCGGCAAACACATCCGGCACGCTCGTTTGCAGAAAGGCATCCACGATAATTCCGTTCTCCACCTTCAACCCCGCTTTCGCGGCCAAATCAGTGCTCGGTTCAATTCCCAAACCGGCCACGACGCCATCGGCAGTGAACTGTTTTCCACCCTTGGTCTTGATGACGAGTTCGGAATTCCTTTCTTCAAGCGCAACTGCCGTTTCCCCC
>DASZPR010000249.1:0-6582 GCA_035550235.1 Verrucomicrobiia bacterium
GCATCCGCTGCCACGCTAAAGAGCGCGCCGACCACCGGCAAGATAGCCGACAGCTATGCGCTCGTGCCCGCTTCGCAAAATTATTTCTTTCGCGTTGCCGGCACGAACCGGAACTTAAAACAGAATGTCATCTTCTCCGGAAATTTCGTTCCTTTGACCAACGCCCCATTCGTCATGGAAGGCGCCAGATTCGGTGGCGGAGGCGGAGGACTCGGCGGCGAAAGGAGCAATGCGAGCCAGTCGCAGATCGACACGCTATTGTCCAACTCACGGATCAACGGCACGGCAGTTATCGGGAATCAAAAACCAATTGAAGTCAACGCCACACCCGCACCGTGATCACATCTGCGCCAGCAGCGATGGCAATGTTTTCACCAATTCCACCAGCGCCTCGAACCCGACCGGTTTCACCAGATATGATTTGGCGCCGAGATCATAGGCCCGCTTCACATCGGCATCATGATTGGAGGAGGTCAGCACGACGACGGGCAATCCTTTGAGAGAAGCTTCCGATTGCAGCCAAGTCAACACATCGAAGCCACTGACGCGTGGCATTTTTAAATCCAGCAGGATAAGCTTAGGCATCGGGTGTTTGGTCCGGTCTGAAAAATCATTGAGACCCCGGAGGTAAGCGATTGCCTGGTCGCCATCACCTACCGCTTGAAGATCAAAAATCACGCCCGCTTTTCGACAGGCGTGTTCCAGTAGCAACGTGTCATTGGGATCATCTTCAACGTGCAAAATGGTCGTCATCTTCGCCGTCATTTATCTGCTGTAGCTTAAACCCCGCTTTGACCGCATGCAATGGCCTTTCCTGTTAAGCCGCTGGAAGATCCACCCAGAAACGACTTCCACTTCCGGGCACAGATTCCACGCCGGCGCGCCCTCCCATTCGCTCCACGCCTTTGCGAACAATCGCCAGGCCAATGCCGGTGCCCGGGTACGAACCGACGGGATGAAGCCGTTCGAACATTCTGAAAATTCTTTCATGATATTCCGGCGCAATGCCGATGCCGTTGTCCGCAATCCAAAGCCTTACAAATTTTCCCTCCAGCGATACAAACTCCGTGTCGAAGGGCGGCACCTCTTTCATTTTTCCCGGGGCGCGTTCACCGTGCAAAGTGGTTTGGCCTCCAAAAATACGCAGGTGCGGCCGAGTTTCCGGCGGGACAAATTTCAAGCCGTTGCTGATCAAATTCGAAAGAATTTGATTGAGAATCGCGGCATTCGCTTTGACAGGCGGCAGTGGTCCGACAACTTCCACCTTCGCTCCTCGCGCTTCAATCTCCTCCGAAAAATTGCTGAGCGCGGAATTTACTTCAGCTTCAAGATTGATTTTACTCACCGGCACAGCGGTGTGCGCAAGCCGCCCATAAGCCAACAAATCCTGAACCAGCATATCCATCCGCTGCGCGGCGCTCGACACGCGCTGGGTATAATCGCGCCCGCGCTCGTCGAATTGCGGGCCATACTCCTCCAGCAAAATATTCGTGAAGCTCGCCATGCTGCGCAACGGGGCGCGCAAATCATGCGCCACGTGATAGAGCACACCCTCGAGTGATTCGATGCTTTGCGCGAGATTGGCGGTGCGCTCGGCCACGCGGCGTTCCAATTCCACAGCATAGCGGCGCAACCGTTCTTCGCTCTCGCGCAACGCGAGTTCGGAAAGTTTTAACCGCGCGGCTGCCCGCTCCGCCGCCCGGCGCGCCCGCCCTTCGGCACGCGTAAGATAAAACATCGCCGCGCTCAATAACAGGCCGCCCACCAGGAGGCACAAGACAATCCAGGCGCGCTCAGGTTCAGGCTGTGCGAAAAATCGTGTCGTCCAAATGCGGCCGCTAATGTCCAGGGAGGTGACTTCGTTAAATGTTTCCCGAAGCGGCAGGCGACTCACATTTTCCTCGCTGGAGCGAAACAGTAAACTTCCGGCATCCGTGTTGGTGCCATCGAAAATCTCCAATCCGGCCCCAGGCGATTCCTCCTCAAAAACACTCGCGAATAAATCGTCCGCGCGAAAAACACAATAAACAAACCCTTGCAACCGCGCCGCCCGGTCCGCCGCCTTTTCGGGCACAACATCTCCATCGTAAATTGGGCAGTAAATCAGGAACCCGGCCTGTTTTTCGAGACCAATCTCGGGAATCGATGTCACTTTACCCGACGTGGCGGATTTGCCGCTCTCGCGGGCGTGTTCCATGGCTTCACGCCGCGTTGGATCCGCGAACATGTCATAGCCGAAGGCTCCATCGTTGCGAACACTTTGCGGCTCCTGATAAGCCACTGGGAAAAAAACGGCATTGGTAGTTTCCGGCCAAATGCGAAAGTTCACCTCGCCTTGCTGCCGCATCTCCGAAACCATCACATCCTTCTCCGAAGCCGGCACCTTGGGTGCAAAACCGATTCCCTTCATTCCCCGGTAATTTTCTCCGATATCGAGGCGCTCGACATATTTTCGGAACCTCTCCCGGCTCACTTGCTTTTCCACGGTGATAAATCCCGCCGTTCCATGAAGCAATGTGTCGTAAACCTGCATGCGCGCGCGGATGCTCGTGCGGACACGCAACGCGGTCGTCTCAAATTGAGCCCGTGTCCGCAGTTGAATCGTGCGCGACGCGTAATACGCCGCCAGCAGCGTCAACACGATGCCGGTAAAGAAAACTGCTGCCGGAAACCAGCGCCGGGAAGTCGTTAGTAAACCAGCCGAACCGGGGGTGGCCTCAACCGATGAGGCATTTGCGGTGCGTTTGCCTGATAATTGTGTCTCTTCGCCCATTCACGATGAAAGCTCCCGAATGCTGGCAAACTAACACGGGAAGAGAAACTTTCAACTTTAGTAGAAAAAACAATTCCATTCTCAAGACTGGAAAATTGCAGCCTTCGCTCGGAATGGGGAGCGTGCAATCTCCATTTACCCCGATTGCTCGCCCCGCCATTCCGATATTTTTCGAACTACGATCCCATCAGGGCGTTGGCGACGGTCATTGGTTCGGCGTCGAATTCTGCATACGGCGAGCACCTTCGCCCTTGATTTCTCCCGATGGAGATTCCGCCCCACCGACCGCGCCTGGCGTCACACCGTAATAGGAATAAACGCGCTGTTGCCACTCTGACTGGCCCCATTCTGAAGGCTCAACGGTTGGCGCCGAATTCAATTTCTTCTGATCCACATTCAAGATGAACGTTGGCTGTTCGGAACTGCTGGCGTATTGCGATGAGGCCGCGGCGGTTTTCAAAAGCGACCACGGCACCGGCACCAATTTGCCGGGCGTATGTTCCGAAGTGCTTGGATTCAATGATAACAACGCAAAGTCGATGCGGCCGGACGCCGGATTGATAATAACGTCCTGAATCATCGCCATGCGTTGTCCCGAGGAATTATTCACCGGCGCGCCTGTAAGCTGACTGCCGCGAACTGAATGGTCGTTATTCCGGCCCGTTGCGCTGAGGTGTTTGGTGCTCCAACTGCGATTCGAATCGTTCGATGGTTGGGCCGTCGATTCCGTCTGGGCCCAGGCCGAAGCTGCCAGCATTGAGCATGCGGCACAAATTCCGGCCAACTTTAAAAATGCTCTGGTCATAGACTTCAATTCGTTTGGGCCGTTCTCGTTTTCGAAACAAACCGACACTTCAACAGCCCGGTTTTGGGACAAATAAATTTATGACGGGGCGAGAACACTTAGTATGGGGACTAGACCCAATCTCCTGATTCGTTACCCAAAAAATCCGAAGCTCAAAACCAAAAATCGAAACCGGCTGCGCTTACCGCAGTGCCTTCAGCACATCCTCGAAATCCTTCGGCAACGGTGCTTCGAAATGCACGCACTTGCCTGTTCGCGGATGAATGAACCCCAATTGAAACGCGTGTAGCATCACGCGCGGCACAGTGAATCCAACCAACTCCTCCAATCGCCGGTTCTGCCGTTGTCCGTACGTCAAATCGCCCGCAAGCGGAAATCCCAAAAACTGAAAATGCACCCGAATCTGGTGCGTGCGCCCCGTGTGTAGTGCCGCTTCCACCAGTGTCGTCGCCCGCAACCGCTCCAGCACCCGGTAACTCGTTCGCGCCTCACGTCCGGTATCATCGCTCACTGCCATTCTTTTGCGATGCGAAGGGTGCCGCGCAATGGCCGCGCGAATTTCTCCTTTCTCGCGCGTCATCTCGCCACACACGATCGCGTAATACACCTTTTCCACCTTCCGGCTCGCGAACTGCGACGACAGCGCAATATGCGTGTCATCATTTTTCGCCACGACCAGGCAGCCGCTGGTTTCCTTGTCGAGCCGATGAACAATGCCCGGTCGCGCCACGCCGCCAATGCCGCTCAGTTCGCCCTCGCAATGATGCAGCAACGCGTTGACCAGTGTGTGTTCCTCATGCCCCGCCGCCGGATGCACGACCAACCCAGCCGGCTTGTTCAAAACGAGCAGCGATTCGTCCTCGAACAAAACTTCGAACGGGATTTCCTCCGGCTGCGCCTCGGCGGGTTTGGCCTCCGGCCAATGCACATCCACCTTCTCGCCCACCCGCGGCGTGTGCGTTGGTTTCACGCGCTTGCCGTTGACGAGGATATGGCCCTCTTCGATAAGCCGCTGAATCGCGCCTCGCGAAGCCGCTGGAAATTTTCCGCGCAAATACGTGTCGAGCCGTCCGGATAGCAGCGTCCGATCGATGACGAGAGATTCCGTGCGCGAAGACATGGTTCAACGGTCGCGGCCAGAAAGCGCGGCGTTATTCCGAGTGGGATTCGGCGGGTTTTGCGACATGTTCATTGCGCCACGTCATCAGGAAAACCAATGTGACCCCCACGCAAATCGCGCTATCGGCCACATTGAACGCAGGAAAACTAATCGGGTCGCCACCGCGGCGCTCCAAATAGAAACGTAAAAAATCCACCACGTGCTGCCGGAAGATGCGATCCACCAGATTGCCCATGATGCCGCCGATCACCAATCCGAACGCGAACTGGCCCAGCATGGTATGTGAATTGAAATGATGCCGGCTGAAATACAGGATCACCAGCGCCACAATGGCAATGAGCGCGAGCAAGCCATTCCTGCCCGTGAACGAACTCCACGCCGCGCCGGTATTATGCCAGTGAACAATTTCGAAAAAGCCGGGCACGACCGAAACAGAACCCGTCTCAAAAGGAATGAAATGAGATATCAAAGCCTTCGTGAATTGATCCACGATGAGCACAACCAGCCCGATCGCCGCAATGCGACGGTTCGGCGTGCTCCATAGAGAATGGCTTGAATTCATGATAGACGCCGATGATTTAACCCGTTAAACACGAAAAAACAAATTCTTTCCTCATCTTACTGAGTACCGCTTGACCATCCATCAATCCAAAAAACCCGTCATCCAGATATCTACCTCGCGCTGGCTCGCTTCGGCTGTCTTCAACACACGGCATAATTTCCTTGGCGCGCCCACCCGATTGGCAGTTAAATCCGCGCATGGCCAAACTGGTGTTTGACATTGAAACCTCCGCGCTTCCCATCGACCACTTCGACGAAGCGCAACAGGAATATCTTTTCCGCGAGTGTGAAAAGATCACTGACGAAACCGCCCGCAACGAGCGCCGAGCCGAACTGACCCGTCAATGCAGCCTTTGGCCCTTCACGTCGCAGGTCGTCTGCATCGCGATGCTCAATGTCGAGTCCCAGCGCGGCCAGGTGCTTTTCACAGCCGAAGATTTTGAGGAGGATGCCGCAGAAGCCGGTCCCGTGGAATTCGTTCCCTGCGCCGACGAACCGGAATTGCTCACCGCGTTTTGGGACGTCGCCAAACATTACGATTCCATCGTCACATTCAATGGCCGCGGTTTCGATGTGCCGTTCATATATCTACGTTCCGCCTTGCTCAACGTACCCATCACGCGCAAGGACTGGCTGGGCTATCGTTATCAAACCGAACCCCATTGCGACCTAGCTGAGCAATTCACCTTTTACAACGTGAGCGGACGCGACGGCGCGGCGCGACGCTTCAACCTGGATTTTTATTGCAAGGCATTCGGCATCGAATCCCCAAAAAGCCACGGTGTCACCGGCATGGACGTCGGCACCCTGCTCGCCGAAGGCAAGTTTCGCGAAATCGCTGAATACTGCCTGCGTGATGTGAAAGCAACGGTATTGCTTTACCAGATTTGGAAGGAGCGGCTCAGTGGGATTAAGTGAGCCCAAAGGAAAGAGGGTGGATAATAATATCAGGCTCATTTGTTTTGCCGTAAAGGAAGAGGCGGCGCCTTTTCTAAAATATGCAAAAGACAATCCCGGCATTTCGGTTCTTATCACCGGCATGGGCCGGAAAAATTCCGAACGCGCCATTCTGCAATCATTACCCAGAATCCTTCCCTCTCTTGTGCTCACTTGCGGATTCGCCGGTGCATTAAATCCAAAACTCAAAATCGGCGATGTCGTGTTTGACGCGGACGTGGAAAGCAGAATCACCGGCTCTCTCCAGGAAGCAGACGCCACGCCCGCGAAATTCCATTGCGCCCCGCGCGTTGCCACAACCGTCGCCGAAAAAACCGCCTTGCGGAAAAGCACCGGCGCGGACGTCGTGGAAATGGAATCCGGCGT